>JBBIJR010000025.1:0-31774 GCA_037445875.1 Bacteroidota bacterium
CCAGAGCGCCACCTTTCCGACGAGGTCCAGCGTGTTGCGTGTGTTGAATAGGACGTCACCCCGTCGCAGGCGATGTTCGTCTTGGGGCCTTATGCCGGGCGTGACGAACTCCACCTTGGTGAGATCGAAGCTGCCGCGACCGACGTTTCCCATCTTCATCAGAGGAAAGTCGGTCTCAAGCTCGCTATTGGGGTAGTTGCCTCCAAGACGACCTCTGACCAACACTGCACCGAGCGACTTCACTGTCCAGTCGACAGGCAGCGTCCCAAGTTCGGTACGCTTGTACCCCGGCGGCACGTCCTGCGCTTGCGCCTTCACGCCATGGCGCGGCGCATCATCCCTGACCTGTACCGCATCGCTCGTCATCCCCACGCGAGCCCCATCTTCTTCAGGTGCCCCTCGACCTTGGCGCTCAGCGCCTCGACCTCACGCTCCAGCTCGGGCAGCGGCCGGGCATAGCGCTCCTCCAGCTCCTTCACGCGCCCGGCGAGCTGCTGGGTCACCCGTTGCACCTCGCCGTCGATGGCGGCTTGCAGGGAGGCGAGCCACTTGTCCTCGACCACCAGCGTCTTGATCTCCGCCTCGGTGAGCTTGCCGTAACGGGCCAGCACCTTCTCGTCGAGCGCGGCCTGGGCCTCCTTCACGGCCCTGGCAGCGTCGGACTCCGCGTCGATCAGGGCGAGGCAGCGTTCGAGAGCCTCGCGCTCTTCGTCGCTCTCCGCCTCGCCGGCGATGGCCTTGAGCCGGTCCTTGACGCCGCCCTTGGTGACCTTGCCCTTGTCGTTGGTGGCCTCGGAGAGCAGCCCTTCCTCGCCGCTGTGCTCCTCGACGAACTCCTCCAGCGCCTGCGCCGCGGCCTCCTGCTTCGCCTGCAACGCCTCGACGGCGGCCTGTTCCTTCGCGAAGAAGCGCGCGACGACGAGCGCGGGCGGCACCAGGTCCATCTTGTACTTCTTGCGCCCGATGCTGAGGTCGGGCGTCTCCTTGATGTTGCGCGCCTTGTCTTCGACGATCCCGCGCGGCCTGGCGGCCTCCTGCCAGCCGTCGGCGGCGATGAGATAGACGTCGTCCTGCATCGTCTCGGCCCAGTAGTCCATGAGCCGCTGGTAGACGTCGTAGCGGCTCACGAGCGGCAGGTCGGCGAAGCGGACGAGCAGGTCCTCGGACAGGCGGTGGATCAGCTCGCGCGGCCGGTCGTCGATCTTGATGCCCCGGAGCGCGGGCGCGTGGGCGGCGCGCCAACCCTCGAACACGCCCGCCACGCGTTCGGCGAAGGCCTTGAACTCCGGATGGCCGGTCACGGTGGCCTTGAGCTCGTGCGCGGGAACGCGCGGCTCGCGGTAGCCCTCGCGGCCGTTGTCCTGGAAGAGTGCCTTGCGCAGGGTCGGGAACACGCGCCACCAGGCATCCAGCGCGTCGATGTCACGGACCGGGATGCCGCCGTTCAGGTGCGCGTCGAGGTCGTGCAGGTCCTCGGGCTCGCTCGCGTCGATGTAGCGCGGGAGGTTCAGGTTGTAGTCGTTCGCCGGGCTGGCGATCTCGGCCACCGGCACCATGCGCGAGTACCGCGGCACCTCGATCTGGCGTGTGAACACGTCCACGATCTTGTGGATGTCCTGGCTGCGCAGGCGGTTCTTGTTGCCGTCCTTGAGGAAGCCCTTGCTCGCGTCGACCATGAAGATGCCCGTGCGGGCGTGGGCGTGCTCCTTGTCGATCACCACGATGCAGGCCGGGATGCCGGTGCCGTAGAAGAGGTTGGCCGGCAGCCCGATGATGCCCTTGATCAGGCCGCGCTTGACGAGGTTCCTGCGGATGTCGGCTTCCCGGTTGCCGCGGAACAGCACGCCGTGGGGCAGGATGATGGCGCCCTTGCCGGTGCTCTTGAGCGAAGCGACGAGGTGCAGCAGGAAGGCGTAGTCGCCGTTCTTGGCCGGGGGAATGCCGTACTCGAAGCGCCCGAACTCGTCGTGGGCCGGGTCGATGCCGCTCGACCAGGCCTTGGCGGAGAAGGGCGGATTGGCGACGGCGAAGTCGAAGGTCTTAAGGCCGCCGTTCTTGTTCTTGAAGTTCGGCGCGGAAAGCGTGTTGCCGCGCCACAGCTCGGCGGTCGGGTGGCCGTGCAGGATCATGTTCATGCGCGCCAGCGCCCAGGTGGCCACATCCATCTCCTGGCCGTAGATGGCGAGCTTCGGGGTTCCGGCTTCGTCGGCGGCCTTGATGAGCAGCGAACCCGATCCGCAGGTGGGGTCGTAGACGGTGGGCTCGCGCAACTCGCGGGCCCGCTCGATGCCGATGACCTGCGCCATGATGCGCGAGACCTCGGCCGGGGTGTAGAACTGACCCTTGCTCTTGCCACTCTCGGTGGCGAAGTGGCGCATCAGGTACTCGTAGGCGTCGCCCAGCAGGTCGTCGCCCTCGGCCCGGTTGGCGCGGAAGTCGAGGCCGTCGAAGATCGCCACCAACTTCGAGAGCCGGTCTTGCATCTCCTTGCCCGAGCCGAGCTTTCCTTCGTCGTTGAAGTCCGCCTGGTCGATGACGCCCTTGAGGTCGTTGGCCTCGGCGAGTGTTGCAATGATCTTGTTGACCTTGTCGCCGATCTCCTTGTCGCCTTTCAGCGCGACCATGTCGGCGAAGCTCGCGCCCTTCGGTACATGGATCAGCGAGCCCTTGGCGTTCGCCGCCTTGTCCGACACGTACTTCATGAACAGCAGCGTCAGGACGTAGTCCTTGTACTGCGAGGCGTCCATGCCGCCGCGCAGTTCGTCGCAGGACTGCCAGAGGGAGGAGTAGAGCTGGGATTTCTTAAGAGCCATCGATCAGGGTCGCTTCCACGGTGGCGTCACTTGGTGACCTTCTGCATAACGTCTCGCCGCTCAGCCGCGAGCGGCGCGGCCCATGGTACCGCACTCGGAGCTCGCGCGCCCCGCGCCGCTCGTCGGCTGCAGCGGCGTGTTAGGCGGTCTCCTTCAGATATTCCCGTCCCTTTTCGGTAATCTCCCACACGCCGCGCGGACTGCCGCTCTTGAGAAGACCTTCGTTCACCATTGAGTTCCGTGCCCATTGGGCGGCATTCCGCCACCGTGGGTTGTGGGGATCGGAAGCGAGTGGTTCAAAGTCCACGTCTCGTAGGATTCCCTTCATCTCCTCGCGCACCTCCTCCAGTACCTCGCCAACCTGTCCGGATCCGCCCCGGCGTTCAAGGACACGGAGAATCGGTCGATAGTAGGCATCCTCAGGGGTCCGAAGACCACGCCGCAGACGACCCAGGTTCCGACGACTTTCGGTTGTCTCAGCATCCTCTGCCTCTTCGTCGGCAACTGGAACCAGGCGATCCCACTCACGCCGCAATGCGGCGAGCTTGTCCCGATACGCGGTGAGCTGAGCTGCCTGTTCGAGGGCTTCCCGAGCACGATCATAATCGCGGGCTTCAAACGCCCGCGACCCGACTCGATTCGTAAAGTCAATCTCTGTCTCGATTTCCTCGAGTAGAATCTCGAATGCCGCCACAACATTCGTGGGATTGTTCTGGATCATCGCAGTGTTCTCTCCGCTATCCGCCCAACGCCGCCCATAAGCCGCGCGAACGAAGCGCAGCGTAGTGAGCGTCGGCTTGATGGGCTGGTTAGCTGCCTGATTGGAATAATTTGCGAAAATCAATTCCGACCCCGGAGATATTTGGTTCAAGAATTACTGCATCGGCGATTCGTCGCAACCTATTTTTGTTAATTGTCTTTGCGATAGCAAAGCCTGAAAGCTTTTTCTTCTCTTTGATGTCGTTGAATATCGATTTTATGAGTTGGATTACATCGTCTGTTGTCTTACACGCAGCCTTCAGCGGAATGAGCAATAGCTTGTCATTAATTTCGCCGGAGTTGCGATATTCTTCATTGTGCTCTCTAAAATATGAAGGCGTGAGTGTTGTTATAAGAATGGCCGGTAGAATGCGTTCGCCATCTTCGCCGTTAATCCCATGCCATGAAAAGACGTCATTTGCGAAGTGAATCGGTTCGATTCCTGCGACCACTACTGATCTTGTTTGTGATGCCATTCGTGCCATGTTGGTGAAATTGGCAACCAGGGCATCCGTCAGTGGTTCCTTCCATCCATAATCCAGAACGTAAATAAAATAGTCCCGTCCATCGTCCGTGTTTGGAAGATTTCCAAGGTTGTGTACGTGAAGTCCCATATACTGTCTCCCTGAAGCAGCTAACTTCATTTATCTACCTCTAATCTACCTAATCCCCTTCAATAAACAAAATAATTGCTTGGAAACAGATAACACGCTATTTTCGGGTGTTATCTGTCTGTCAGCCTCATAATTATATGAAAAAATCGCCCTTTCTCGATCGCGTGCGGGACGTGATCCGGGTTCGACACTTGTCGTACCAAACGGAAAAGTCCTACCTGGACTGGATCTACCGGTTCATTGTCTTCCACAATAAACAACACCCGACCGCTCTCCATGAATCCCACCTGGCCGCCTTCCTGACGTTCCTCGCCCGCGAACGAAAGGTATCACCCTCCACGCAAAACCAGGCCCTGCAGGCCATCCTCTTCCTCTATCGCGACGTCCTCCAAAAACCGCTCGAACGCATCGACTTCCTCCGCTCCAGCCGACCCCTACGGCTCCCGGTCGTGCTTTCCAAAGAAGAAGTCCGCCGGCTCTTCAACGAACTCAAGGGTGAACCGCGCTTGATGGCCTCGCTGCTCTATGGCTGCGGTCTGCGCCTCGCGGAATGCCTCACCCTGCGCGTCAAAGACGTCGATGTCGAAAGACGTACCCTCACGGTCCGGGCCGGCAAAGGCGACAAGGACCGCAACGTGGCACTCCCGCTGTCGATACTCGAAGCGCTGAACGCTCATCTGAGTCTGCTCAAGCTCAAACACCAGTCCTGGCTGAAGGACGGCTTCTGCGGCGTGGCGCTCCCGGACGGCATCGATCGCAAGTATCCCAAAGCCAGACTGCAATGGACATGGATGTTCGTTTTCCCCTCGGAACATCCATCCATGGATCCGCGATCCGGCCAATGCCGGCTCTTCCACCGCTCCGAAAGTTTTCTGCAACGGCCTATCAAAGATGCCGTTCACCGGGCCGGTATCCCCAAACCGGCCAGCTGCCACACCCTCCGCCATTCGTTCGCTACCCATCTCCTCGAAAAAGGCTACAATATCCGCATCGTGCAGGAACTCCTCGGACACCGCGATGTCCGTACCACCATGGTCTATACGCACGTGAGCCACTTACCCAAAGCCGTCACCAGTCCCCTCGACGACCTGCCGCCGACGCCGTTGCAGGTGCATTCGTAAACAGAGCCTTTAGAACTGACCTCACCCCATAAGAGCCGCAACCACTCGAAAATGCATAAGAAAAGCTTTGTGCGTTGAGAAAAAAAGAAGCTTCGCCTTAAGTGTATTAATAACCTACACTAAGGTGCTTCAAGCCGGCCTGATCCGCAACCGGCCCCATGACACGCCAGACAAACTCGCTGTTTTTTTCTTGACATCTATTCATTGTTACTATATATTAATGTCAGTAGCATTGAATATGTATTATCAATCGTTAGTGATAACAAATGGTTAGCGGGTTGACACAGGATTCCGACGAGCAGCTGAGGCGGCACGCGGAGGAGCTGGCCAATCTGGTCTTTCAACTGCTCGCCGATTGCCATGAGAAGGAGAGCCGGATTGCGGAACGCCACGGACTGACGCCGGCGGAATTTCGGTTCGTGCGGGTGTTCAGGAAGATCGAGTCGGCCAGCAACAAGGACATCGCGGAAAAGATGGGCCTGACCCCCGGACGACTCTCCCGCATCCTCGACGGACTGCGGCGAAAACACTACGTCTCCCGCAAAGAAGATCCGGCGGACCGGCGGAACGTGCTGGTCACGCTCACGGCCAAAGGCAAGAATCTCGTGGAGTCGATCGAAACAGACTACGTCCAGGCCCACGCGGATATCCTGAAGAAGATGAACGTTCCTCACAAAGACCTGGTCGGCGGCATGTCGGAGTTCCTGACCGCCGTGCGCCAATGGTTGGAGAAGAAATAGCTATATTTTTTTGCACGTGATGAGGATAATCACATCTCATTATTCTTGGAGTGAACTTATGGGCCGAATGCGAATCCTGCTGACAGCACTCATAGTTGCGCTGACGTCCGCGTGCGCGGACGGCGACAAGCATTCAACCGACAACGGCGACATCGCTTCGTGCGAAGGTTGCCACACCCATTACGAAACACTGAAAGCCATTGCTGCGCCCGACACGACCACGGGCGGCGGGGGATGCGGAGGCGATGCGCCCCACATCGACCGCTGGGACCGAGTATACCTGGGCGGGACCGGGTTTACAGACT
The DNA here is from genome assembly GCA_037445875.1 of Bacteroidota bacterium. GTDB lineage: Bacteria > CLD3 > CLD3 > SB21 > SB21 > JBBIJR01. The sequence continues at coordinate 6,353 of JBBIJR010000025.1, forward strand.
TCAAGAATTCTACGCACGGCACGCTGCCCTGCACACAGTGCCATAACGGCATGGACGGTACCTCGGATAAGGTCGAGGCCCATTCGGGCGATTTCATCAGCCATCCCTCGACGTACGCGCAGGAGAAATGCGGTTCCTGCCATAATACGATCGTGACCATGGCCAACAACAGCCTGCACCAGCAGGGCTGGGGCCAGAAACGAATGGTCTACCTGCGCGCGGGCCTGAATTCCTTCGACGAACTTTCTTTAACGATGAAGGCGGGGTATCAGACCAATTGCGCGAAATGCCATGCGTCATGCGGCGAATGCCACGTCAACCGTCCGAAAGCGGGCGGCGGAGGATTGTACAAAGGACACCGCTTCGGCTCCCCGGACATGCGCGACCAGTGCGTGGCCTGCCACTCCAGCCGCGGCGGACATGCCTTCTTCGGCATCGGCACCGGCACGGTCCCCGACGTGCACTACAGCCAGCTCGGCATGCAATGCCTCGACTGCCACACGGCGCCTGAACTCCACGGCAACGGCCAGATCCTGGACACCCGCTGGCAAATGCCGAACCTGCCCGCGTGCACGAGCTGCCATTCGAGCATCGCAGCGTCCAACGCGTACCACACCGAGCATCTGAGCGCCTTCAGCTGCTACGTGTGCCATTCCCAGAACTACAACAACTGCGGAAGCTGCCACATCGGCGGAGAAGGCGCGCGCATCGTGTCGCACCAGAGTTTCAAGATCGGCATGAACCCGATCAAGGACATCAAATCGCAGTACAAGTTCGCCCTCCTTCGCCGTTCGTTGAGCGCGCCGGACAGCTGGGACCTGTACGGCACTTCCAGCCTGTCCGGCTTCGGTGCGGCGCCGACCTACAAGTACACCACTCCGCACAATATCCAGCGCTGGACGACGCGGACGCAGGTGGAGACGGGCCAGCCGTGCTACGACAACTGCCACATCGTCTACGAAAGCGGCACGTATCGCAATCGCAATCTGTATCTCTTTAATTCCGACCTGCTTGAAACCTGGGAACTTAGTGCGGATACCGGCATCGTGGTGGACGGCAAACTGCCGCCGGGCTGGGGTACGCCGTGATTTCCTTCACCCTCTAACTCTCTCAAGGAGACGGTATGAAAAACTGGAGACATCTTCTCGCCTGGCTGGTCGTGCCGGCCGTGATCGGCTTCTTCGGCTGCAGCGACGACGACAAGGACACGATCCATGAGGCTCAGGTGCTGCTCACGTACCTCGAAGCCAACGGCAACTACATCAACACGTCGGCCCCGTCCGCCGTGGCCGCCTCGGAGGTTCGTACGAACCAGGGTTCGCCCTCCTATTACATCATCGATATTCGAAGCGCCGCGGACTTTGCGGCGGGCCACATCGAGGGAGCGCACAATGTGCCGCTGGCCAATCTCCGCTCGCATTACGAGACCGCCAACGGATCGTCTTTCACGAAGGTCTACATCGTGTGTTACTCGGGCCAGACGGCTGCGTACGGTACCTCTCTGCTGCGTCTGATGGGTTACAACAACGTCTACGCCCTGCGGTTCGGCATGAGCGCCTGGGACTCGACGTTTGCGCAGAACTACTGGATCACCAAACGCAGCAACTCGCGGGCGACGCAGTTCGACACGATCACGTATCCGAAAGGTCCCGCCGGTGAACTGCCGGTGTTGAATACCGGCCTGGCCGACGGCGCGGCCATCCTTGCCGACCGCGTGGACACGCTGTTGGCGAGGGGATTCAGCGAAGCCCTCATCACCGAAGCGTCCGTGTTTGCCAATCCTTCCGGGTATTACATAGTCAACTACTGGCCCGCCGCCCATTACTACGACCCGGGGCACATTCCGGGAGCGATGCAGTACGAGCCGAAACAATCGCTGAAGGACTCGACGTTCATCCGCACGCTGCCGACGGATAAGCCGGTCGTCGTCTACTGTTATACGGGAACGACCAGCGCATTTGTAGCGGCATATCTGAGACTGCTCGGCTACGATGCCCGTTCGCTGGCGTACGGCGCCAACGGCATGATCTACGACCTGATCGTGGGACGGACGGGTTTCACCACGTTTGGCACGGCCGATATTATGCAGTATCCGTGGGTAACTGGTGGGGCGAACTGATCGCCATTGTCGCACACGGTACGCGAGAAAGCCCGCCGTTTGGAGGGCTTTTCGTTATAAGAGCGGGCGTGTTAGCTTTTGCGCGCATAAACCGCCGCGATAAGAGGGCTCACCACGACGTAGTGAACCACCATAAAGACGGTTTCAATGGACAGAAACCCGCTGACGGAAGACATGTGGTGTTTGGCACCAACGGCAAGGACCATGAAACTCCACGCGAGCGGGCAGGCGACCAGGGCAAATTTGATTGCGCCTTTCAGGATGGGCTGGCCGGAGAACATGCGTTCATACATGATGGCCCAGATGATGCCCTGGATCAGCATAGAGGTGATACCGAGCGGCACCATGATGTTATCTCGGAACACGGCCAGGGATCTGTAGTAGTCGGCAAGGATCCTCAGATGCCAGAAATAGCCAAGCGGGAATGTTGGGACCATGTAGGCCAACACGGCCAGAATCCTTTTTTTCATACGCGAGGTCTCCTGAGAAAGTTATCGATGGGAGCATGAAATTGTTTACACTTCCTCATGGTTGTTCAGATAGCCATGCCGAACCTCTCTCGGATCAGACAACGCAGCAGACCATCCGCTGCAGGGTGTTGGCATCCTATCCTCTTGGCCCTGGCGGTGCGGTCGGGTGGGTGACTTGTTGGGCGGCCGACATGGCAGCCGGCGGCGATTGCTTACCGTTCGACCGCTGCGCTCTCCGATTGCAACATCAAATAAACGGAGAGGATAACCACCGCGCTCGCAATCAACGCTGTCGTCGTGAATCGTTCATCGGCGACGGCCCAGCCCAGGAGGACAGCAATGATGGGATTCACATACGTATGGGTCGCCACCCGCGTGGCAGACGTCACCGTGAGCAGCCAGACGTACGCGGTGAAGGTAACGATGGATCCGAAGATCACGAGGTAGGCAACCGCAAGAAGAGACCGCAGGGAAATCGCGCTGACGTGGAAATCATGGAACTCTCCAAGCCATCCGGCAACCGCACACAATAACGCCCGCCGGTGACCAGCTCGAATCCGCAGCCAGCGCGGATGATTTCGGGAGGTTGGCCACGCGCGAATAAACGGCGCCGACGGACCACGAGATGGCGCTCAAGACAATCATCAGTGCGCCGAAGGTATCCATCTGAAGGGCGTGTTCGCCGGAAGTCGGAAGAAACAACAGGGCGACTCCACCCAATCCCAGCATCAATCCGACGATTTGCTTTTTCGTGAGTTTTGCCCCTTTGATCGTGATGGATTCGATCAATCCGATCCATACCGGGTCGGATGCGATCAAGACGGCTGCGATACCGGATGCCACGGTTTCTTGAGCCCACGCCAGCAACCCGTGTCCCAGCACAAAGAAAAGAACGCCCAAGATGACCAATGGAGGAAATTGTTCGCGATGGATCTTTTCTCCTTGTTTGACGCTCCAGAGATAGAGCACGAGACCCGCGATCAGCGAACGGATTCCCATCATGAAAAAGGGCGGTACGGTTTCCACCGCGTAGCGGATCGCCAGGAACGTTGATCCCCAGATGAGGTAAACGGCGGCGAACGCAAGCACAATTCTTGTTTTCATTGACCCGCAGGTGGTTGCCACAACTCCACCTTGTTTCCCTCCGGATCGATGACCCAGGCAAACTTGCCGTACTCCGAGTCGTCGATCTTGTCGAGAACGTTGCAGCCTTCCGCTTTGAGCCTCGTGACCACCGCGTGAAGGTCTTCAACGCGGTAGTTGACCATGAACGGGGCCGTGCCCGGAGCAAACGGGTCGCCTTTCTCCGGAACGACGGACCAGACGGTCGTCCCGCCCGTGGGCTTGCCGTCCGAGTCGGTCCAGGTAAACGCGGTACCGCCCCACTCCTGGACATCGATGCCGAGATGACGTTTGTACCAAGCCTGCAGAGCCGGTGCATCCTTGGCCTTGAAAAAGATGCCGCCGATGCCGGTGACTCGCTTCATGTGAACCTCCGATGTGTGGTTTTTGGGGGCGGCGGTTGCCCTGCGGCCGGACGCTCAGCATCCCGCACAACGCACGTCCGCGGCATGCCGTTTCTAGGCGGTACTCTTTGCCCTCCCCGAAGGCTTTCCTGCCCTGGTCTTGAGGGGCCGCCGATGGCGCCGTTGCGCGCGCCGGCCGGGCCTGGAGTAGAGCACGGGCCTCTCTTGACGCACAATCTTGCCCTGCGCCTCCAACTCACGCGCGACAGAGACGGTATACCAGGGAACAGAACCGTCGAAGTCCGGGAGCTGTGTCCCGACGAGCCGAGCCAGCTCAGTGAACTTTATCGGATCAGCGGTCAGGACGGCCAGAATGGCCTTCGAGACTTGCTCGTACTTGTTCGCAGCAATGGACACCGGTCTTTTCCAGCCCACACCCTTGACGGCCACGCGATTCCTGGTTGTTGCTCTTGCACGCATACGGTTCCTCCGATCTATGGAATCAATACTACTTTACAATGTGCAAGATAAGTAAAGAAGTGGATAATGCAAACCCCGGTTGTTTGAATCCGCGTATATCCGTGTTCTATGGTGTTCTGGGAAAACCGCACACAGATTTACACGGATGAAACGGATTTGCACGGATAATAACCATGTTTGAATCCGTGGTAATCCGTCCAATCCGCGTATATCCGTGTTCTATGGTGTTCTGGGAAAACCGCACACAGATTTACACGGATGAAACGGATTCGCACGGATTAAAACGGATCAGAGGCAACAACGTGACTCGATGCAGGTTACTCCATCGTCCTGGCCCTTTTTCCATCAACGATCATATGGAAGGTGTGACGTTCGTCAACACGATCACCTTCATCAGCCCCCAATGGCCGTCATGGATCGGGTTTGTACATTCAGCAATTCCTCAATGGGAGGGCGGCCTTTCCATTTCAGAAATGTCGATGCCGCGATAGCATGTTGTAGAAGGTCCCCGTCAGCCCCGCTCCGCAACAGGGTCTTCAGATCGCACTCGAAGGTGGAGAAAAGACAGCTGCGAAGTCTTCCGTCCGCTGTCAGGCGAAGACGATTGCACGAAGCGCACGAGCTGTCGCTCATGGTCGCGATGAACCCGACTACGGCATCCGTACCTTCCACGCGGAAGTCCACTGCCGGTCCATGAAGGGCATCCCGGGATTCCAGGGGCGCGAGCTTGTATTTTGATTCTATCCGTTCTTTCATGGCATCACAGGGCAGACATTGCGCTTGCGACCAACGGTTGCCGGGAAACGGCATGTATTCGATGAACCGGACGTTCAGTGAATGCAGGGCGGCGAAATCGACAAGATCCAGCAGTTCGTCGTCGTTGACGCCTTTCATGACCACCGTATTGATCTTTACGGATTGGAATCCGTTTTCGAGCGCCGCCCGAATACCTGCACGGACGGCGTCATACTCGTCCCGAAGGGCGATGCCGAGAAAACGCTCGGGCTGAAGCGTATCGAGGCTGATATTCACTTCCCGAACACCGGCTTGCTTGAGCGCCAGAGCCTTTTCACTCAGAAGGACACCGTTGGTTGTGATACCCAACGATTGGATGCCCCGAACGGCCGCGAGCTGTTCGCAAAGACATTCGATTCCCCGCCGGACCAGCGGCTCACCGCCCGTGATGCGAATTTTTCGGATACCCAATTCGGCAAACAGGGCGGCCAATTCCACGATTTCGTCGAACGAAAGAATGTCCCGTTTGGAGGCAAGCTCCGTCTCCTCCGCCGGCATGCAGTAGCGGCACCGCAAATTGCAGCGGTCTGTTACAGAAATCCTCAGATACTCGTGTGTCCGGCCGAATCGATCTACGAGTCCGTTCATGAACCGGGTCTTCTGTAAGGAACCATGTTCGACCGGATCAGGCCTTGTAGATTCGAACGCAGATTTCCTTGTGTACGGCCTGACCGGAGAGGGGATCGGATTTTGCCACGTTCAGAATTCCCGTATTCGTTCCGCGGTCTCTGGCGCGTTGGCCAAGACCTTTGTGGCCAAAGCCGTGCTGGGCGCCGACGACCTCCGGGTGCATGCGCTCCGTAAGACGGGCCGTTGCTTTCACCTTTCCGTGAGGCGACTCGATCCAGACCTCGTCCCCTTCGCGGATGCCGTACTTCGCGGCCGTCTCGGGATTGATTACCAGGGGATTGGTGGCTTTTAGTTCCAGGAGCCATGCGTTGTTTTGGGTTCGGCTGTGTGTATGGCTCGCCTCTTTCCAGTTAATCAAGTACAACGGATATTGATTATTGGGCTGCCAGTCGCGCGGCTCATAGACCGGCAGGGGATTGACCGGCCGGCCGAGCGCGTCTTTCCTGGCCGCCAGTGTCGGTGCAAACAATTCAACCTTGCGAGACGGGGTTGCAAAGCCCTTGACCGGCTTACCCTTGAACACGATGCCGATGGGTTTACCTTTCTTGTCTTTCGGCTTGTCGTAAACGATGGTGCCGTCTTTCGTTCGTGGTCCGTCAAAGAAGGCCGTTTTCAAATCATCTTTGGAGAGCTCGGCCTCGTATTTTTCGTACTTCGTGCCCTTTCTGTCCATCCATACGGCGCCGGGCAGCGCCTTGAGCTGGGCCAGCGTCATCTTCGGGGCACCCTGAACCAGTTCGTTGGACAGAAAATCTTCGTACCATTCCGTCAAGTTTTCGATTCGTTTCTTGCTGAGCGGCCCTTCATAAAAAAACTCTCTTCCGGACTTGTCTTTCAATTCCAGCCTCCGGCCCAGAGCGGCCACCGTCTCGTATTCTGCCAGCTGTCCAAAGATAGGTTTGACCACGGGCTGACGAAGTCCTAATACCGGCCACGTGACCCAATGGGTATTCAGATCGTATCGTTCCAGGTAGGTCGTACCGGGCAAAACGTAGTCGGCGACCATGGCCGTCTCACTCATCATTGTGTCGATCACAACGGTCGTTTCCAGCTTTCGAAAAGCCTCGATGACCGTCTTCGTTCCACCGGGAATACTCATGACGGGATTTTGAAATACGCAGACCAACATCCGGGCAGGGTATGGACCCGTGCCGTTCGCGATGTTACTGAACAGCTGGGTGTAAACGCCGGATTTGTGACCTACAGGAAATCTCTGCAACTCGTCGAGGCGGGGTTCCTTGTACGTTTTCTCGACCCCTTCCGCAATCTCGACTTCCACGTGTTTATTGCCTTTCTTGTTGGGCATAATCATTCCACCGGGACGGTCCCAGGACCCGATCAGCGCATTCAACATGGCAATGGCCCTGCCGCCTTGAACGCCATTGGTATGCTGTCCCGGGCCGCTCCACGCGTCTACGAGCGCGGGTTTCGTTGTTGCCAATTCGTGCGCAAGCCGTTCGATCACGCGGGCTTTTACCGTCGTAAGGTCCGCCGCCCACTCAGGCGTTTTGTCTTTGACATAATCGGCATACTCGGCAAATCCCGTGACCCAATTCTCGACGAACGGCCTGTCGTACAATCCGTCGCGAAGGATCACATGGCCCATGGCCAGCGCCAACGCGCCATCGGTGCCGGGCCTAATGGCTATCCAATCGTGACCCTTAGCCGCCGTGTCGGACAGGTACGGGTCGACGACCACCAGCCGTGCTCCACGCTCAATGGCGCGCGTAAGAATACGCGGAAGATACACCCATTTGATGGCGCTGGTCGGATTCCAACCGAAGAGCACAATATACTTCGACTGAATAAAATCCGCCAGGGGCCGTTCGTCCCCCATGACCATCTTAAAGGAAGCCTTGCGCGCCACGTCGCAGAGGTTCGAATGATTGCTGTAGTTGGGCGTACCGTACAACTTGCAGAAATCCGCCTGGATATGGGTGAACGAATGGTCCTCGCTCATCCAAACCAGTTTATGGGCCTCACCGTCGTCGCGCAGCTTTTTCATCCTGGCCGCAATTTCATCGAGCGCCTGGTCCCACGTAATTTCTTCCCAATGCGGATCGGCGTCCAGCGATTTATCGGGGTTTCGTCTTTTCAAGGGCTTTCGGACACGGTCCGGATCGTACAACTGCATAATGCCCGCATTGCCCTTGGGGCAAATCGCGCCGCCTTCCTGGCAGCCAAAGCTTTCGCTGTATCCGTCGAAAAAATCGGAAGAAATATTCGAATAGTTGTTCGGGTTCCAATGGTTCGGCTCGATTTTTTCCACGACGCCGTTGACGACATGCACGAGGATTCCGGATTGACCTCCGCACATGTTACAGCAAGACGGTATCCACTCGCCCGCTTCCCGTCCCCATTGTCTCAGTCCTTCTTCGTCGATCTTCAGCTCCCTCGCTTTGGAGCCCAGGGTTGGCCGGCAACCGGCGGTCAGCGCCAGCGCGCTCCCTGCCGCTGCGCCCCCAAGGGTCTTGATGAATCTCCTTCTGCCCGTTTTTTCATCCCATATATAAGGCATGTTGGCCTCCTCCATCTTCTAGGCTTCTTCGCCGGTTTCTTTCTTAAAGTGCGGCAGGAAGTGCTCACCCCAACCAAACAGGAGCATCCCGAAGCCGATCAGGCTGAGTGTAAGCAGCCATTCGGTGGCGCTGGGAAAATAGCTGGGATTCACACGCGGTGAAACGATGGCCCAGGTGAGGCCGTGGAGTTCCTCCACCGCCAGACCGGGAATGACAATATTCAGGCGGAGGCCGAAAATGCCGGCCGCAATAAGGACCCCTGCCAGTGCCACGTAATGAGTGTTCTTGCGCGTGGGCAAGGCGAGGAGGGCGATGGGAATGATCGTACCCAGGACCACCTGCCAGACCCAGAAAACCCAGGCGTAAGGTCCGCTCACCACCATATCCATGCCCGCCATATGGCCGGGGATGCCCCCGCGATACGTGACCAGGAATTCCGAAATCTGGAATATTACATCGAGTACTAACAACCCCAGAACGAGCTCGCCGAGCGACACGACTACATCCCTGTGCCTGGTCCATCCATCCTGAAAGACCGAGGCGATCACGGTCAGCAAAGCGCCGCCGCTGACCAGAGCCGAAAGCAAAAACAGAATGGGGAAAAGACCGCTGTGCCAGTGGGGCCTTGCCGCCACGACACCGAACAGCGCCCCCACACCCCCGTGAAACATGATAGCCAGGGGCACGCCGATCGTCGCCAGCACCCGTACGATCTTGCGATCGCGAAGGGCGGCCGCTTCGCCGTCATCTTTGGATCCTAACGACAGCCATCGATACACCCTTCCCTTCAGCGTTGCCGCTCTGGATCCCACGACCAGATCGTGACGCAGTAAGAAGTATGTTTCTGCAAAGAGCAGCAACATGTACAGGCTGTACAAATAAATCATCCAGGCCATCGGGGATTTGAAGTTGGGATACATCATGACATGCCAGGACCTGCCCATATGCCCTAAGTCCACCCATATGGAAAACAATGCCATGATCAGCGTCACCAGTGCCGTGAAAATAGCGAGCCGTCCGATCTTCTCGTATTTCTTGATGTTGAAAACGAACACGAGCGACGACACCAGGAACGATCCGGCCGAAAGTCCGATAAAATAGATGTAGGAGGCCACCCAGAGCCCCCACGTAACGATGCTCCCGTAGTTGGCATCCAGGTGCCCGGTGGACAATCGCAGGTACCAGCCTGCCAGGCCGACTCCGAAGAGAACAAATCCGACGGCCCAGAACGTCACCTTGAGCTTTCGGATCGTTCCGTCATTTCCCAACCATTCTGAAACACTCATGGCGGCCACTCCTTCTAGATCAGATAGTAAACGTTTGGACTCGTCCCCAATTCTTCCTTGAGACGAATATACTGGCGTTCCTTCAGTAACGTGGAAACCTCGCTGTCGGGATCCATGAAGTCGCCGAAGTGGATCGCCTTACCGGTGCACGTTTTGGCGCAGGCCGGCCAACGGCCGGACTTGCGGTCGTACTTCCCTTCTTTATCTTGCAGATGCATGCACAGCATGCATTTGCGGACATTTCCAATCGGCGATTGGTCGGGTTCTCGCTTGCGGAATTGATTGTATTCCTGCGACGGGATCTGCGCGTACGGCGTATGTTCCTCGACGGCAGGATAATTCTCTCCGAAGTCGAACCACCGAGCCGAGTACGGACATGCTGTCATGCAGTACCGGCACCCAATGCAGCGGTCATAATCCACTACGACGATTCCGTCCTGTTCCCGCTTGTAGGTGGCCGAGACCGGACACACGTCCACACACGGGGGAAATTCGCAATGGAAGCAGGGCTTGGTCATGTAGGTCGGCTTGTCATAGGGACGGTTTTCCAGAATCTGATCGAACACGACCGTGTAATAAACCCCCGGCGGCGTTTTGTTTTCCGCTTTGCATGCCAGCACGCATGCGCGGCAGCCGACGCATCGCTTCGTATCAATGACCATTCCGTAACGGTACTTTTGTTTGGCATGAGCGGAGTGCTGTTGACCTGCTTTGGCGATCGCGGAGGTCGCGTTCAATAAGGCATGGGCACCCAGATAGGTCGCGAGACCACCGGCACCCAGCTTCAGGAGGTGCGAAATCAGATCGCGCCGATCCAGAACGCCGGGTCCTTCGTCGCCCTTCTCGCAGCCGGTCGCGTCGGGCAGGGACTCGCACAACCCGTCTCTAACGTCTTTATTCTCCATGTTGCGATCTCCGATTAAGAGTGATTATCATCCCGAACGGCCTTCTTGAACTCGGATATCCCCTTGCCCAGACCTCTCGCAAATTCAGGTATCTTTCGGCTGCCAAAAAGGACCAAAACAGCCACCACCACGACAATGATTTCCGGCATGCCCAAGCCAAACATACGTACCTCGCCCTCTTTCCAGGCGCCCGCGCGCCCGCCATGGCGCACAGAGCTTCAACTATCATTTATAGACGTAGTAGAACGTTACGCGATACACGACGTCCGAATCACGGTTGCCAACACCGGAGGATTTCTTGGAGAACGTGTTCAACCAGATATTGGGCATCACGTGTACACTCTTGTGGGGTGCATAGTCCACTCCGGCCGTTATGAAGTTTTCCTTGTAGCCGGCATTCGTGACTTCGGTGTCGGGATCGAACATATCGAAACGGGCGAACGCGTTGAGTTTTTCCGTCAATTTGGTCCAGCCGAAGACTGCCAGCCCGAAGGGTATGACATCGGACGTGTCGGTAGAGTTCTTCTGTGTCTGTCGAACCCCTTCCACTCCCACTGTGAATCTTTCCACCTGGTAGGCGGCGAAACCCTTCAAGGTCATCTTGCTCATGTCCGTTTTGTTGGATTTGTTGAGCAGGTCCTTTTCATAGTCGGCGTAGGCTTCGACCACAAGCCCTTTGACCGGTTGGACGCTCCCGTTCAGGTAATATTTTCTGGACTTGTTGTTTTCCGGTTTTTGCCCGTTGCCGTTGCCGACCATGAGCGCGTAGCCGAACTTATCATCGTTGCCCGCTTTTCCGCGCACCATGATGCCGATGTCTGAGGCACTTCCCAGACCGCGGAAGTCCGCCACCGTCTTTTCGATGGAACGATAATTCCACATCTTCTCTGCCGCACTACCCGGACTGCTCCACGTGGGGGTAGGAACCATACCGACCATGATACTTCCTTTGGGAATCAGGTTCTTCCATTCCAGAAAAGCGGTCTTGATAAACAGCGTATGGCGTCCGACGGTCGGTTTGCCGTTCTTGTCTTCTCCGTATTCGGCTGCCTTATCGTTGCCTTCCAGGAGGAACTGAGCCTGGAAGTTCTCGCTGATTGTGTGGTCATAGTACAGGTATAAACGGCGAAACATGAAGCCCGATTGCTTCCGGGGAAACCCGGCATACTGGGATCCACTGCCGGTGGAGTCGCCGTTGGCCTTGTAGAAGTAGTCACCAAACACATATCCATGAACTTTGCCCGCCGGCTGGTCCTGGGCAAAACCGGCGATCCCGGCAAACAAGATGATCAGCATCACCCCTGTCACAGAGAGGAGCAGCTTTTTCATGTTCTGAATCCCTTAAGTTAGATTACAAACGCAAATGGCCGTCGGGTAACGCAATCAATAGGCGTGCCGAACGACTGGATTTGTGTACATTACAATAAATTCGACACTTAGGTGTTGGCCGCATTGAGGGTAACACCCGGGGTGGGCGCGAGATTCCGCGGATGTGGGCGTTTTCTCGCGAAACGCTAATGACCGGAGTCCAACTTGTGTTTGTCTATTTTTGTGCGCAAGGTGGAAACGGGAATGGATAGAAGTTCCGCCGCCCTGGTCTTGTTGCCTGAAGCCAGGGTCAGAGCTCTTTTGAGGGCGTTCTTTTCGATCTCGGACAGCATCTCATCCAGAGGCTTCTCTCCAATATTCATCAGGGTCCGGGCGGAAGTAGGACTGATGATTTCGCATGGCACCTTGCCGATGTCGATCCTCCCATGCGGCGACATGAGAACCATGCGCTCGACCACATTCCTTAACTCGCGGACGTTGCCTTCCCATGCACAGTTCTCCAGGATGGGTAGGACTTCGGCGTCTATGTCCACCGCTCTGTCCGGCGAGAACTTCTTAATATAATACTGAACGAGGTCTCGAATGTCTTCTCTTCGCTCACGAAGAGGTTTTAGCCGTATCGGAAAGACGTTCAAACGATAGTAAAGGTCCTCACGAAATTTGCCGTCATCGACCATTCTTTTCAAATCGGCCTTGGTCGAGGCAATGACCCGGACGTCCACTTTGATGGAGCGACTGCCGCCGACACGCTCCAATTCCCTTTCCTCCAGTACCCTCAGAAGTTTCACCTGGAGTTCTATCGGGATATCGTCCACGTCGTCGAGGTAGATCGTCCCGGTGTCGGCCAGCTCGAATTTACCCTGTTTTTCTTTGATGGCTCCCGTAAAGGCGCCTTTTTCATGGCCAAACAACTCGCTTTCGAAAATCTCTCTCGAAAGGATCGCGCAACTGACTTTGACCATCGGTCTGTCGTGGCGCAGACTGTTGTAATGGATAACGTTGGCAATCAATTCCTTCCCCGTTCCGGTCTCCCCGGTTATCAATACGGTCGTGTTGGTACCCACCACGACCCGTATGAGGTCGAACGTCTCCCGCATCGTCGTACTGTGGCCGACCACGGCGCTGAAATCGTACTGCTCGCCGAGCCGTGTCCTCAACTCTGCGTTTTCTCGTTTGACAGCGATCAGTTCATCGATCTTCTGTACACGTAGCAGAATCTCATCCGCGGTGAAAGGTTTGGTCAGATAGTCAAAGGCCCCGGCCTTCATCGCCTGAACGGCCGTATCCACCGACCCAAAGGCCGTCATCATGATGACGAAGATGCCGGAATCCATGGACTTGATTCTCCTCAGCAATTCGATCCCATCCATCGCGGGCATCTTAATGTCCGAGATTACGATGTCCACTTTCTGCTTCGACATGGCATCGAGCAAATCGAGCGGGTTATCAAACGACTGCGCGTCGAAGCCCGCCTCCCGCAAGTCGTCGGTTGTACTCACGCGAATGGTTGCTTCGTCGTCAACAACAAAAACCCTCAATCCGGGCATAGGTTATTTTCCCGTGGGAAAGACGATGGTAAATTGGGTGCCGAGGCCCGTTTGACTCCTCACCGAAATATCTCCCCCGTGATCCTTAATAATCCGGTAACTCACGGATAAACCCAGACCCGTGCCCTCGCCGACTTTTTTCGTGGTGAAGAACGGATCAAAAACATGCTGGATGTGTTCTTCCGATATGCCATGGCCGGTATCGGTTATTTCACACCTGACAACATCCGCGTTGGGCTGGATAAGAAACCTGATCACCTTTGGACACACCTGCTCCGATCGGACTCTTTCGTGGATGGCATCCACGGCATTCAGAATGAGATTCACGAAGACCTGTTCGAGCTGATGGGCGTCTCCGCGGATCGTGGGCACGATCAATGGAAAATTCCTTTCAATGGTGATGTTCGCTTTTTCAAGGCGATGCCCTGCGAGAGTCAGGGCATTTTCAATGAGGTGCGGTATGGAGATGTCCTGAAACTGGACTTCGTGCTTGCGTGTAAAATTCAACAGTCCCTGGACAACTTTTTCGACGCGGTCGGCGGCTTCGCTCATAATGGCCAGGTACTGCCTGTTCTGGTCCACATTTCCGGGATCTCTGGAGAGGCGCCGAATGCAATTCTGCAAGCCGGCGATGGGGTTGTTGACTTCATGAGCAATGCCGGCCGCCAGCGTGCCCACAGCGGCCAATTTTTCCGACTGCAGCAACGTGCGCTGTGCGGACTGCAGTTCGGCATACGTTTTCTCGAGCCGTTCGAGCATCCGATTGAATTGCCCTGCCAACACGTCCAACTCATCCTCTGCGCGCCAACGCATCCTGAACCGACCGAGAAGTCTGTCCCTGATCTGGATACGGAGCCTTGACCGGGGGGAGCCCAGCTCGAGACGATCGGCGACCGATGTCATGCTCTTGATCGGCTGGGTAATGATTTACGCAAAGACAAAGGCGCCGGCAATTCCGATAGTTAGAAACGCGCCGACCATCAGGAAGAAGATATTGATCGTTTCCTGCACCTTGTCGCGGATAGGCTTTTCAGCCAGACCGATACGTACAGCGCCGATCCGTCCGTCCAGAATGGGAACGGCCATATCCCTGATGACATAGTCTCTCCGTTCGCTGGGTATAATCGATCGGATGTTGGTCTCCTTCCCGGGAAGAACCGTGTTGGCCGCAATCAAGGCAGGAGGCACGGCATCCTGAAAAGAATGCGCCGTTACCTCCTTTCCACCGTTCAGGATGAAGATGTATTCGATCGTGGAATCTATCTCACGAACGTTATCGATCAGCTTCTGAAGGGTGACCACATCATCGTAAAGCATGGGCGCAACCGCCTGGCTCGCGAGATTCCTCGCAATGAATAATCCGCGACTCTCCAATTCCTGGCCAAGCGGCTCATACACCTCTCTCCATATCAGAACAACGTTGACCGTTCCGAATATCGTCACGATGCCGGTGAGAGCGATCGTGAACTTCCAGAATAACGGAAGAGAGAAGCGTTTCATCGGTTTCGAATGGGTTTTACGGATGCATAATTACTCTCGTCACCCAACTGAAACTTATCGATGAGCAACTTACTCAGGATTTCTTTTCCGTCGGGATCCCTGTCCATCTCTAACAGAACGTTCTGAATGGACTGCTTCGTCCGGACGTCGATGGCCCAGGGAACGACCACGGGCGGAATGCCGAATTTTTCCGATTTGCCAATGATTCGTATATCCTCAATTCGATCAGGATGAAATGTTTTCAGGTATTCGTAGATCAATCCGTCGATACACGCCCCATCGACAATTCTTTTTGCGACCATTTGAATCGAATAGTCGTGTGCATAGGTGAATACGGTCTTGGAAAAAAACTCATCGACGGTGCTGCCGAGCCCGTGAACCCTGTTTACAGCGTAGAAATATCCTGAATTGGACAGCGGATCCGAGAACGCAAAGCTCCTTCCCTTGAAATCTTCGAATCGATGTATCGGAGAAGTCTTGTGCGTGATGATATACGATTGATAAAAGGGTTCGCCCTGAATGACCGGTACGACCAGAAGTTCCATGCCGTGCCTGGATCTTCCTTCCGCGTAGGCCCCCGAACAAACAAAGGCGAAATCGATCTCATTGCGGCCGATCAACACATTGACTTCTTCGTAGGTTTTCTTCTGTACAAATTTAATGGGTCGTCCCATTTTGGCCGAAATGTATTGGATCATTTCTTCATAATAAACGAAGGTCTCTTTGGGAGAGATCACACCCGCTATGGCCACGTTGAGCGGTTTGAGTGAATCGGGCGGCGCAGATTTCTCGGCGGGGAGCTTGCTTTCGGTGAAATCGACAACAATGGGCGGTTCGTTCTTTTCCGTCCGACCCCCGCAGCCGATCGCTGCCGACCATGATACGGCTAAACCGCTCATGAACAGGCGGATGAGGCACATCCTCAGCATGGAATAGCCAATCGAGGTCAAAACGGCGCAACCTCTCATTCGTGTACTCTGCGGACAAGATAGGATTCCATTGGATTCGGATCAATGTTTCTTGCGACGGAGGTCTTCTCAAAGGCGGGTTTTTTCGCGGCGGGGACGGAACAGCCCATCGTCGAAGCAATGAAAAGCTTCGTCTGAACCCTGGCCGGAACTACCAAACAAGATAAATAGATGCCCCCCAGCGCGAGCCTGGCCTTTTGCCAGAAAGGACTTCACGGCATGACCCTGTCGGTCGCTGGACTGTCTGTAACCTCAGGGAAATACCTCCTCTTCATCCACAACGCCACGTCCACCAGGAGGATCAGCGCGGGCACTTCGACCAACGGTCCGATGACGGTCGCAAACGCGGTTGAGGAATTGATCCCGAACACGGCCACGGCCACGGCAATGGCGAGTTCGAAATCGTTGCTGCCGGCGGTGAAGGCGGCGGTCGCCGATTGTTCATAGCCGGCTCCCATTTTCCGGGCCAGGAAAAACGTAATAAAAAACATCCCGGCGAAATAGAACAGATACGGAATGGCCACCCGAAGAACGTCCATCGGCAATTCGACGATCGTTTCACCCTTGAACGAAAACATGACGAAAATGGTGAACAGGAGCGCTACCGGCGTCAGGACGGAAATCTTCGGGACAAAGGACATGTGATACCACGCCTTATCCCGGATTTGCAGCAACAACACGCGTGTGAGCAGGCCTGCTGCAAAAGGAATTCCGAGATAGATCAAAACCGTGATCGCAATTTCACCGATGGAAATCTCCACCAGCGCACCGCCAAAACCGAACAGTGGCGGCAGAAAGGTGATGAAGATGTAGGCATACACCGAATACAAGAACACCTGGAAGAGGGCGTTGAAGGCCACAAGGCCGGCCGCCAACTCGGAATCGCCTTTGGCCAGGTCGTTCCATACCAGCACCATGGCAATGCACCGAGCAAGTCCCACGAGAATCACGCCGACCATCATGTCGGACTTGTCCGGCAGCAGCAGTAACGCGAGCAGGAACATGATAACCGGTCCGACGATCCAATTCTGGACCAGCGACAGCAACAACAGCTTGAGGTTCCTGAAAACGACCGGCAGTTCCTCGTACTTCACCTTGGCCAGCGGCGGATACATCATCAGGATCAGGCCGATGGCGATAGGAATGTTTGTCGTTCCGGAACTGAGCGAATCCCAGAAGCCGGCGATTTCCGGAAAAACAAACCCTGCCCCGACACCGATGAACATGACGAGAAAAATCCACAGGGTGAGATAGCGATCACAAAATGGAAGTTGTTTCGCAACGTTGCTCACGTCGGCCTCCTCAATAAGGTATCATCAAGGTGGATAATGGATAACGTCAAGCCAGGGTTTTCAATTCATTCTCGATCCTCTTATTCATCGAATCTTCGACAGGGGCCGACGACGTTTTCCGGCTGGGCGCATATCGGGCGATCCGCTTGACATACCAGGCCAGGCCTGCACCGCTGACAGCCATCACGAGCCCCAGGAACACCCACAGGGTCAGATTGAATCCCCTGGGCCTGGGAACGGACAGGATCCGTTCTCCGTATTCATCGATGAATTCCTGCACTATTTGTTCGTCCGTTTTGCCCGTGAGGATTCCAACGCGGATCTTTTCTTTCACGGCCTTAGCCGCGTCCGACTGGTGCACATCGGCCGTTTGGCTCCAACAACAGGGTGCAATCAGCTGCGCGGCAATCCGGTTTACGCGGTCGGGTGAAACGGACCCACTGTCTTGAGCAACCGCTCCGGTCGCCAGGAGTGCCATCAGTAGAATCACCGTTTGCGGACGGCGACACGCTTCGGTTATCATCTTGGTTTTCATCATGGTTCCACTTCCGGTTTAGGGGTTTCCATGAGCCAGCGCTCCAGCGTGTGTTTGGTAGGGATCTTACCGCTGGACAGCACTTTTCCGTTCACCACGAGGCCCGGCGTGAGCAGGACACCGAATTCCGCGAAGCGATGGATATCGGTGATCTTCTCGATCGTTGCCTCGAGATGGTTTTCCGCAATCACCTCGCGGCAAAGGTTTTCCAGCTTCACGCAGTTTGCGCAGCCCGGCCCGAGCACTTTGATGTCTAACATAGGACGCTCCTTTGCGTTACAAAACCGCACACAGATTTACACGGATGCAACGGATTAGCACAGATAATAACCATGTTTGAATCCGTGAACATCCGTTCAATCCGTGTTCATCCGTGTTCTATCTTCTCCGATCTCCCTGACATAAAAATCATGAAACCGTTCCCGGATTTCGTCGCGTATGCGGCGGAATTCACTCATAATATGCTCCTCACTTCCCGTCACCTCTGCCGGATCATCGAAGCCTATATGAAGGCGGTGAGCAACGGTCCCGGTGAAAACGGGACACGTTTCCTTCGCATGGTCGCAAACCGTGATGACGTAATCGAAAGGCCGGGCGATGAACCGGTCCACATGTTTGGGAACGCTGTCCCCCAGATCGATGCCGATTTCTCGCATGACGAGGACGGCCTTCGGATGGACCTGCGCAGCGGGTCTCGTGCCTGCGGAGTCCACTTCCAACCCCGCGTCAAACGATTTCAGGAATGCCTCCGCCATCTGACTGCGGCACGAATTGCCCGTACACAAAATGAGAATTTTTTTCGGCATGACTCTCCTTTCGTCCCCACACAGGTGGGGTTGCCGGGTTGCTATGGGATCATTCCAAAGATCATTCCCGAGATGGTCGCCATGACGACGACGAGCATGACATACACGAGCGTCTTTTGCCAGCCGATCACGCTGCGAATCACCAGCATGCTCGGCAGCGAGAGAGCGGGCCCGGCCAGCAGCAGCGCCAGAGCCGGCCCGGGACCCATGCCGTTGTTCATGAGCCCCTGTACGATCGGCACCTCGGTGAGCGTGGCGAAATACATGAACGCGCCGACGATCGAGGCGAAGAAGTTTGAGAACAGCGAGTTGCCTCCAACGGATGCTGTGATCCATTCGTTGGGAACCACTCCGCCATGGCCTTCGTGCGACCCGAGGAGCAAACCGGCAAAGAGCACGCCGGCGCCCAGTAAGGGCACGATCTGTTTGGCGAAGTCCCACGTAGCATGCATCCATTCCTGCGGCTCACCGGGAGTGAAGGAAACCAGTACGCTCAGTAGAAGGGCGGCGAGGGAGAATGCCACCAGCGGGTTGGATGCAAAGAGGAAACCCGCCAGGGCTACAACCCCGGCGGCACCCGCCACATAATATCGGTTGACCTTCAACACGAAAACCAGTGAGAGCGCGAACAAGACCCCGGACAGGCCGGTGATCGCCCATTTGTGGTCATACATCCAATACCAGAAACCCTCCGATGAATCCGGCCTCCCCCAATTGGCAAAGACCAGAATAGCTACCAGAACAAAGAAATGAAACGAGGTCTGCCACAGCGGCCGTTTCTCTTCCGATTCGGGAAGAGTCAACTGCATCCCGGCTTTGACGGCTTCTTCCTTGCGGTACAGGAAGGCCATGATCATTCCGACGATCACGCTGAATAGAACCGCCCCGATCACGCGTGCCACGCCCATTCCAATCCCCAAGACACGCGCCGTGAGAATGATAGCCAGCACATTGATCGCAGGGCCGGAGTATAGAAAGGCCATCGCCGGGCCGAGACCGGCGCCCCTCCGGTAAATACCGGAGAAAAGGGGCAACACAGTACACGAACACACCGCAAGGATAGTCCCCGATACCGAGGCGACAGCGTAGGCCAATGCCTTACTCGCCGCAGCGCCGAAGTACTTGATCACGGACGCCTGACTGACGAATACGGAGACGACACCCGCGATGAAGAAGGCCGGAACCAGACACAACAGGACGTGCTCCTGCGCATACCATTTCACTAGTTCTAGCGCGCCGAGGACGGCGCCTTGAAATCGATCGTCGTTTACGGGCAGGAAATACGCCGCCAGAAAGAAACCGGTCATCCAGAGCAACTTCTTGTATTCGTCGCGTCCATTCATCGGCAGATTCATTTCGTCAATCAGCGAAGTATCTACTCAAAACATTTTTTAACGGCAGATAGCGATACGGTCGACCTTCATGACCTTGAGTCTATCCTTTCGGACCGTCTCGACGTCTTCCAACAGAACGTGCATCACAGAATTCATCGAAGCGAGCAGGGCATCCGTCGGTTTCGGATTGATAAGGTAATTGACCCACTTACCGTCTTTTTCCTCCATGATAAATCCCGTATCCCGCAGAATGCTGAGATGCTTCGACACCGTCGACGTGGCCAGACCGAGCACTTCCGTGATCTCGCATACACAGAGCTTTCGGATCTGAAGCATTCTCAATATACGCAGGCGGTTAGCATCCGATAAGGCCTTGAATATCTTGACTTTGTCGTCGAGGTTCATTCTTTTTCATTTCGTCATCTGACGAAATATATGGTACGGCCCTGCCGGAAACAAATGATATTCGTCATGGATCGACGGGATTCGAAGACGGGGAGGCAGCTGCCATCACCGCGTGGCCAACGACGGTTTTACCCTACTTGCAGTTTCATCCCATCGTCGGGGGTTGGCGCGGCGGCAACGAGCTGGGAGGAAGGTTTGATGATGGCGCTGCCGATTGTCAGGAGGCCTACACGGCCGGAGAACATGGTCACAATCAGAAGCACCTTGGAGGCCGGAGCGAGGAAGAACGTGATGCCGGTGGAAAGTCCCACCGTCCCGAACGCACTGACCACTTCGAAGGCCATTTGCGTGAGGGTAAATTTAGATTCAATAGACGCCATGATGAGAATGGCCGTCAGTACGAACGTCGAACTCATCACGTAGAGTTTCACGGCGTTCCCGACGGAGATCTTCGACACGATGTAATCGAAGATGTACACGCGGTTGCGTCCGCGGAAGGAGGCCCGGATGTAGCCGAGCATCGTCACAAACGTCGGAATCTTGATGCCGCCGGCCGATCCCTGGGGAGCCGCGCCGATGAACATGAGTCCTACATAGAACAGCAGGGTCCGGATCTGGAGCGATCCGATGTCGAGCGTGTTGAAACCGGCCGTGCGCGTTGTGACCGACTGGAAAAACGCCGCAAGCAGTTTCTCCGGCCCGCTGAGCAGTCCGAGTGTGCGTTCGTCGTTCCATTCGAACGCGAGCGTGATGAGCGTTCCGGCCAGCACCAGCACGAGCGTGCCGTAGATCACCACCTTCATCTGCAGCGGACTGGCCACGCCGGCGAGTTCCTGCTGGATTTTCTTCGCGCGGAACAGCAGCCGATCGACGAACGTATAGAACGGCTCGACGAGGGTCAGGCGTTCCGGCTTCCGGATGGCGATCATCTCGATCAACACTTCCGCCAGGCTCAACAGCCGATGCAGCAGCACCAGGGCGATGCGCTCGATGCCCAGCAGCACGGGATACCCGATGCCGCCGACGATAAAGAGGCCTGCGACGATCAGATTGAGACCCAGGTCGCTGCGGTACTGGATCAGGCTGTCGGCATGAAGACCGAAGCCGGCGTTGTTGAAGGCGGAGATCGTGTGAAACAGCGACCACCAGCCGGGCGAATCCGCCACCCGGTCGTGCATGTGCCCGTACATCAGCAGGAAGCCGGCCAATTCAATCGCGATCGTGATCTTGGCGGTCGACGCGAGGACCTGGAATACGGTCTGGTGGCCCCCATCCACGTCCATGACGGAGCCCAGCGTCTGAGTAGAACCCGGTGAGAGGTCGCCGACCCGTCCGAGCCAGAGCAGACGGAAGGCTGTAATGACCCCGAATCCGCCTATCTGTATGAGCAGCATCGTGGCCACCTGTCCCGGAAAGCTGAACCGGCTGAAGTCCACGCTCGTCAATCCGGTCACACACACGGCGGAGGTGGACGTGAACAGCGCATCCAGGTACGACAGGGCTGGGCCGTACGTGTTTTCGATGAAGTACAACACCACCGAACCGAGCAGGATGACCGAGATGAAACCCAGAATGGTGATCTCGGCCGCCGAATACCTCCGGATTCGTTTCTCGAAGCGATGTTCGATGCGGTGGAGTTCGCTCTGCAGGGAAGCGATGGGGTGGGGATGCGTGCCGGACGAACCGGATAGCGGAACGTCGTCCGCCGATTGAGTCCCTGAGTCGGTGTCGGAAGCGGGTTTTTCCGTAGTCTCCATACCCTCGTTACAAAGAAACAGCCGCCCGTGTGGGCGGCTAAGAACAGCGCTAATGTACACAGAGGGGGTCAGTTTGTCAAGTGGGGCAGGATCAGGATGTCAACGCAAAATAGAAAGGTCGGTTTGGACGCAATGGGCCGGTTCGCACTTCTACTTGATAAAGCTCAGCAGGGTGACCAATGGGTAAAGCACTTTTGTCCAGCGAGGCAGATTGACCGGAGGATCAAAACTCATCGGGTCATACCGAAACCGCGAGTCGTCGACGATGCCCTCGTCAAAGAAACGGACCAACAGATGCAGCAATGGAGAACGCTGTAAGGTAAGCAGGTCGTCTACGTGACCCATTTCCCTCAGGATAACCTGTTTACCATGGGGAAGGTACGGCAGGAGTTCGTTCGTGGCGTATGCTGCCGGTGTGGAGAAATCGACGCTGCCGCTGACGATGAGGGTTTGCGTCTGGGAGAGCCGCACTCGGCTGAGATCGGCGTCCAAGGTATGAATAGGCCAATGACCTACGGCGCTTCCCCAGATCATAAGCGAGAACGGTGACCCCAGGACTGTGAATCCCGCATCACGCTTAACTGTAGAGGAGCGCCAGCCTCGTACCGTAACTCATGCTTAAGAGATCGATCCGGGCGTATCCAGATCCGAGATCACGTCGACCATCGTGTAGTGCGCGAGGTCTACGTGTTCGGCTTTGAGGCGGTCTGAAAAGGACCGGAGCGCCTCCGACAGCGAGCGGAGCGATTCGTCGCTCAACAGGTCGCCATCGGCGCCTTCCAGGGCTCTTTGAATCTCGTCGGAATTCAAGACCACCGACCCGTCCACTCCCCGGTAGCCGACCAGAACAATGTCGTGGTTCTCCAGCAGAGGCGTGAAGGGGCGGTACTTCATGTTGGACAAGCCCGGGCCGCCGTTGAGCCAGAAGATCGGCTCCTGCGCATTCTTGTTTGGAGAGAGAATCCTGAGCACGGGAAGCATGATCCTTCTAGAAGACGTATCGAGCGGATTCTCATGGACGACGATGGAGCCTTGCTCTGATGCGTATTGATGGCCGCCCACCTCGATGGTACCCGGTTCCAGATAGAGCTGTGCGGGTTTGAATGGATCGGGAACCTGGCGGACCACGGGCGAGTGGATGCACACGACAGGTACCGTTGAAAGGAGGCCGTACGCCAGAAGCCGTGGGATACGTGCAATCATATCAAACTGAGCCGGGCCGATCCGGTGTTGATCGCCCGACCTTCTCGTGGTCCCGGTACTGAGGCATTGTCGCACTATGGCATACGTGCCTGCGGAATTCGAGTTTCACCTGCTGGTGGCCAGCGGCGGGGAGGCACGCTCTCCAATAGCGAGAGGTTTCAATTCCGGGATTCTCCGATCTGGCCGTCCACGCGCCCACGAAGGGCGTCCCGACACAATAGCGGTTTCATTGAGGCGATGCGTCGATCATCCAACGTGAATTTGTTTCCGATCATGTCGAGATTTCAGTTTCGAACAACCGCTATCATCCATCCGTTGCTATGCGGGAGAATCGGACGGCAACTCACTCGATCCCAAACAACTTCTTCCAGTCGTCCAGTTCGCCCCGCGACATCTGCGGGTCCGACTTGTCCTCGAGCGCGTCGTCGACGGATGCGGCCGCGGCCGTCTTGAGCCGGCTGAAGAACGCCTCGGAACTCAGCACCTCGCAGCCGCAAGCGCGTGCGTACCACATGATCTCATGGTCGGAGGAGACGACGGCCAGGGCGGTCTCGTTTTTTCGTCGGTCGATCAGCTGCTTGATCACCGTATCTGCGTTGATCGGTTTCCTGGAGAAGACGACCTCCACGCCGCCCGTGGCTCCGGTGGCGCCGGACCCACCGGACACCTCCGGGTCTCCGTCGAAAACGACCAAGACGGGGTTCCGCGAACGGGCCCGGAAGGCGGCAAGACGCGCGAGCAAAGCCTTGCGTCCGGCTTCGAGTCCGCTACCCGCCTGCCGCCGTAATTCGGGGATGCGGTGGAGCATGTTGTAGCCGTCTACGATATACATTGCTCTTGCGGACATCGGTTACTCCAGGAACTTGCGAACGGCCCGGACGATCTTGTCGATATCTTCCACCGTATTGTACAGATGCGGCGAAAAACGAATCAAACCTTCCCTGAGCGAACATTGGATACCCGAAGCGGCGAGGCGCTCGAAACACGCTGCGGTGCGTTCGCCCCGAAGGCGGAAGGACAGGATGCCGGAACGTTCGGCCGGGTGCATCGAGGACACCCGTTCGCACCCGAGTTCGGACAATCCCCGGCCCAGGGCGTCGAGCAGACCGGTCACGTGCGCATAGATCGCATCCACGCCGTATTCGAGCAGAAGCCCGACCGATGCGCCCAATCCGTACACACCGGAGAAGTTCTCGGTGGCCATCTCGTAGCGGCGGGGTCCGTCTTCGGGATCGATGCGAAAATCGAGGAAATTCCACGCGTCCTTGACCGACAACCAGCCCAGATGCGACATCGAAAGCCTCGAGAGCAATTCCGGCGTTACGTAGATGAACCCGATGCCCGACGGGGCCATCAGCCACTTGTGCCCGCCGCAGGAGAGGAAATCGACGCCGCACGCCTCCGCGTCGAGCGGGACGCAGCCGAGTCCCTGAATGGCGTCCACGCAGAAGACGACGCCGCGTTCCCGGCACCATCGTCCGATCGACGCGAGATCGGTCCGGAATCCGTTGACGAACTCGACGAAGCTGACGGAGAGCAGGCGGGTGGACGGGGTGTACCGTTTGGCGAAATCTTCGACGGTCAGACGGCCGTCGCGGCTCTTCACGAAATCGACGGTGACGCCCCGGCGTTCGCAGTTGAGGAAAGGGTACACGTTGGCGGGGAATTCGCAATCGGCGAGCAGGATTCGGTCTCCGGGCGTCCAGGGCATGCCGGCGGCCAGGAAGTTCAATCCTTCCGAAGTGTTCTTGGTGAAAGCGATGCGGCCGGGTGTAGTGTGAATCAGGTCCGCGATCTGACGACGAACGTGCTCCCGCCGGGCCATCCAGTCCTCGAAATGGCGGTCGCCCCCGTGCAGGCACGTTTCCTGATGCTCCGCCAGCGCATCGCATACGCGGGTGGAATACGGCGAGACCGCCGCATGGTTGACGTACACATATTTTCTCGTCACCGGAAAGAGGGATCGGACGTAGGTCAGATCGTACATAACCCCTTGCTCAAGCATCACAAATACAAACAGAAAGGAGCGATCTCTACATCTGGAACTGGAAGACAGGGATCGCCTTTGCGGAGACG
>JBBIJR010000025.1:31784-44544 GCA_037445875.1 Bacteroidota bacterium
AAAAAACGAGTAGTTCAGCTTGATTGCTTGAAGAGGTACTTCACACGAAGATGAATATGGCGAGTATATTGATCGTCGTTCCCCCAATAGCAGCCAAAATGATGTTTTCGCTGAGGCCAAAATTACAGAGTTTGAATCCATCTATCAACATGAGGCAGAAAATGGCCGCTATCCAAGACGCGATCAGAATAAACGTCCACTTGGCGTATTTCTTTCTCTCTTGTATGTCCTGAGCAATTCCCTCAACCTCCAGTTGCTGTTTGTAATTCAGTAGTTCTTCACCGGTCAGTGTGGATGGCTTTTCGTCTACCGGGGGCAGCCGCGGAATCTGCTTTCTCATATAGTCTATTTTGAACTAAGCCAAGACTCAAAATAGGTTCTTATGTCTTCGTCACCGATAACCGCCCTCGGTTTGTCGATGGCTTTCTTCCAAGGTCCCTCGCTCAGATGACTCGCGTTTGCAAGTTGAATGGCTGTGTAATCCTTATAGATTTTCCAAAAATCCCTGAGGAATGCCAGGACCTCTTTGTTCTCGTCGTTGTCCTCGATTCTGGGGGCTACAAGTCTGAGTTTCAAGCCCTCAGAAGTCACCTCAAATATAGGACTGTCAATGGACTTATCTCCATAACCCTTCAAAGCATGGTAAAGCTGGCGAATAACTGGACCGTACTTCCACGCCTCAAACCTGTCACTGGATAGTGCTTTCTTGTGAATCGCCAGGTACAGACCGTACGCGAAATAGAGGAGCTTCTGGAGCTTCATCGGGGAAAGCTCTTTCCCTTCCTCAATTGCTCGCTCAATGAAAAAATTGGCAATGGCCTTCACGTCGTAGGACTTCATCTCTTGAATTTCCATACAACCCCCTGGAGGTGAAATTCGATACACTGCAAACGTAACCCATTGCATTGAGAAAGTCAATTCGAAAACTGATGACGATGATGAGCGTCGGCTGAAAGAACTCGCACGCCTCGCCCGGTCCGGACTCTTTCCTTGATTATCGGGAACCGCTTTGGTATATTTTTGCCGCTTACCCGAACGTTTTCCGGGCCGGATTCACGACGATCGTGCGGAGGTAGAAGGAGCGAGTCTCGAGCGCGGTACCTGCCCGCGGTCCATTACCCCGCCCGCAAGCCCGGAACCCTTGACAAGGCGGCATGCACAGCGAATTCACGAAGCCCCTCTTTGACACCGTTCGCCAGAAGATCAGCGACTATTGCGGGATCTTCCTGGGGGACGAACAGCAGAACGAGCTGGCCAGGAAAGTGGCGGACCGGATGGAACGGGTCGGAATCTTCCGCTATCCGCAGTATGTGGCCCTGTTATCGGGAGAGGAAGGCGGACCCGAGGAACTGCGCCGCCTGTCGGAACTGATCACGAACAACGAGACGTACTTCTTCCGCGAACCCGGCCATTTCCAGGCCCTGCGGAGCTTTGTGATACCGGAACTCCTGCGGCGAAAACGCGAAAAGCGTATTCGCATCTGGAGCGCCGGCTGTTCGACCGGTGAAGAGGTATACACGCTGGCGATGGTCCTGCACGAGGCGCGGCTGGTTCACGGGCCGTTCGATGCGCGCGTGATCGGCACGGACATCGACCGCCAGGCCCTGCAGGCGGCCCAGAGGGGGCTCTACGGGAAGAATTCGTTCCGCTCGATTGAGAACCATTATTTGAAAACGTACTTCACCACCTCGGGTCCGGACCGGCGCAAGGTGGACGAGCGCCTCCGTCCGCTCGTTCAGTTCGAGTGGCACAACCTTTTCGATGAACGCGGCGGCAACGCGCTCCGCGATATCGACGTGATCTTTTTCCGAAACGTCTCCATTTATTTTGCCAGGGAAAAAATCCGTTTGATCAACGAGCGGCTCAGCCAGATCCTCAACGACCAGGGTTTCCTTTTCCTCGGTTCGTCCGAAACGCTGCACCACAATTTCGGCAATCTTCAGCTGGTCGAGGTGGGAGACGTCTTTCTGTACCGCAAGATCTCGGGAGACAACGGAACCTCCCGCGAACGCCGTTCGTCCGTGGAGTCTCCGCCGGTTCCGGTCGAGGTTCCCGTCCCGAAGTCCCGTGCCCGCAAGCGGCAGGCCGTTCCCGCGACCGCCGGGTTGGCCGAACCCGAGCCGGAGCCCATCACCTTCGATCTGATCTTCGCACGCTACCGGGAAGGACTCTACGCGGAATGCGGAAAGCTGATCGAGCGTTATCTGGCCTCACCCCGTCTCCACGCGGCGGAAACCGTCCAGCTGCTGCTGCTGCGGTCGCACCTGCACATTGCACAGGAACGGCTGGACGAAGCCCGGGCCGATTGCAAACGTGTCCTTGAAATCGATAACGTCAACGGTGAGGCCTATTTTCTCGGCGGTCTCATCGCGTATTACCGCAGCCGATGGAACGAGGCCTCGGAAGGTTTTCGCAAGGCGCTGTTTCTCCGTCCCGGTCTGTCGCTGGCGCATTTCCACCTTGCCCTCGTGTTCCGCCAGGAGGGCATGGCCGAGGACGCCCGCCGCGAATTCCGGAATACGATCCGCGTGCTCGAACAGCGTATGGACGCGTCCCTGTCCTTTGCCGCCCTCGGTTATTCGTCCGCATATTTGATCAATTCATGCAAACAGCAATTGAAAGCCATCGGGTAAGATGAAGTTCGACCGCAGCCAGTTCATCGCTAAGTACGTTTCCGAGACGCGGGACAACATCCGCCGCCTCAACGACCTCGCGTTGGAGTTTGAGCGCCGGCCCGGCGAGCCCGGCCCGCTGGGCGAAATGATGCGGGTGACCCACACGATCAAAGGCTCCTCCCGGATGCTCAACCTGCGTGCGATGGGGGACATGGCCCACGCGCTGGAGGACGCCCTCAACGGCATTCAGAAGTCGAATATTCCGTTCAAAGGCTCCGTCCCGGAGACGGTTTTTCAAACGCTCGACGCCATCGGGGAGATGCTGGACGAGATTGCCGAGCGCGGAGACTGCGAGGCCGACATCACGCTCGCGGTCAAGGCACTGCAGGCCGTGGCGGCCAACCAGTTGTCGCAGCTGGACGTCGCCTCCAGGGCGAGCGCACCGCCGCCGGTATCCACGATCACGACGCGCGCCACCGGACGCGGAGTGACGTTCGACAAGTCCGCTTTTGTGACGCGGTTTGTGGAGGAAGCCGAGGAACACATCCGTCAGTTGAACGGCTCGCTCGAGCGGCTGGAGGCGATACGGGATCATGCGGAGGCGCTGCAGACCGCCCTCCGGGCGGCCCACACGCTCAAGGGCTCGGCAAGGATGATGAAGTTCGAAAACCTTGGCAACGTGGCACAGCGGGTGGAGGCCGTCTTTGCCGCCGTGAAGGACAAGCGCATCCGATGGGATCACCGCGTGCACCTTGCGTTGTCGTGCAGCCTGCAGTTACTCGAGGACCTGAAGCGGACGGTGGCCCGCACGGGCGAGGATGCGATGGCGAACACCGCCCCGCTGGACCGCCTCGACGAGATCGCGGCGGGCGGCACGCCGACGGAACAACAGGTACGCAAGGCGTTCGAACGAAAAGAGGAGCCGGCGCCCGGTTCCTCGACCGAGCCGGACGTGTCGGAGGCCGATATTGCCGATCGGCTGGGGGAACGCCTCGTCCAGGCGCGCCTGATCACGCGCGAACAATTGATCCATGTCAATCAGACGACGGACGCCAAAGTTCCGCTGGGCGAGCGCTTGATAGCGCTCGGGTACATCTCCCGCGAACAGCTCAACCGCATGTTGAAAGAACAGCGTGCATCCAGGGCCATGCTCGGTCACGTCCAGACCCGCGCGCTGGAGAGCGTCGAAGAGGAACTCCAGAAAGGCGTCACCGCCGACCAGTTGATCCGCGTCCAGGTCGACAAGATCGACGGATTGATCCGGGACGTGGGCGAACTGGCGACCAACCAGCTGCGCCATCAAATGGCGCTTCAGGAACTGCGGCGCGCGCAGTTGAACCTGAAACTCTTCATGAAGAACCTGCACAAGCGGGAATCGGAGCGCCAGCGGCGGGAAACGGCGGACGGAGCGCCTTCCGATGCGGCCGGCCTTCTCGACGAGGGAAACCGCGCGACCGAGCAGTTCGAGCGTGTGCTCAAGATCCTGCGGGAGGATTCCGCCCAGCGCGACGTCCTGTCCAATCAGATTCAGCACGGCGTCATGGGCATGCGGATGATCCCGATCAGCACCATCTTCGACGCGTACCCGCGGGCGGTGCGCGACCTCGCCAAGACCCTCGGCAAAGAAGTAGGCCTCGTGATCGAAGGCGGCGAGACGGAACTCGACCGTAAGATGGTCGAAAAGCTTAACGAACCTCTGATTCACCTGATCCGCAACGCGATCGATCACGGCATCGAACCGCCCGACGAACGGCTTCGCCTCGGCAAACCGCGCGAAGGCGTACTCCGCATCGGCGCCCGCAACGAGGGCAGTTCGATCGTCATCGAGATCGAGGAAGACGGCCGCGGCATCGACTTCGACCGGATCAAGACCAAGGCCGTTGAAAAACGGCTGATCGCGGAAAACGAGGACATCAATCGTTTCTCGGAAAACGACCTGATGAACCTTATTTTCATGCCGGGCTTCAGTACCAACGACTTCATCACCGACATTTCCGGCCGCGGGTACGGCATGGACGTCGTCAAACAATGCGTCGAGACCCTCAAGGGCTACATTGCCGTGGACAGCCGGCGCGGGACGGGTTCACGCTTTGCCATTCATCTGCCGCTGACGCTCACCGCCCTGCGGGCATTGTTCGTCAAGGTCGGGCCGCAGGTCTTCGCTCTCCCGGTCTCGTCCGTCACAGAAACGCTGCAGATACGGCGGGAGGAGATCATCCAGGTCGTCGACAAGAACGCCGTTCGACTGCGCAATCAGCTCATTCCGGTCCTGGTGCTCTCGGAGGTCCTCGGCCTCCCCTCCAACGGCTCCACGGGCGAATACTCGTTCGTGGTGATCGCCCACGCCGGCTCGGACCGGGTCGGGTTCCTGATCGACGACATCGTCGACGAGAAAGACATCATCGTCAAGTCCCTGCCCTCGCATTTCTCGAACCTGAAGAACGTCTCGTCGGCGGCCCTCGCGGCCGACAATACGGTGATCCTCATCCTGCACGTGCCCGACCTGATCCTCTCGACCAAGGATTTCACGATGCGGGAACGGCCCGAGGCGAGGGAACGCGTGCGGCAGTCCATCCTGGTCGTGGACGACTCGCTGAATACGCGGGAGGTGGAAAAGACGATTCTGCAGGCGTACGGGTACCGGGTGGATACGGCCAAGGACGGTCTGGACGCCCTCGAAAAACTCGGACAGAAACGGTATGACCTCGTGGTCACGGACCTGGAAATGCCTGCCATGGACGGCTTCACACTGACCGCAAGGATCAAGGAGGACAAGACGTACGAACAGATCCCGGTCGTCATCGTGACGTCGCGCGATTCGGCCGATGACAAGCGGCGCGGCATCGAGGTCGGTGCCAATGCATACATCGTCAAGGGTTCGTTCGATCAGACGAACCTGATCGACACTGTCGAAAGCCTGATCGGATAGGAGCCCCATGGCCGACCGACCCCGGTACGATATCGTCCGTCTGTCACGCCCCCACCTGGCCACGCTGTGGATCGTCGTCGTTTTTGCCGTGCTCGCCAATCTGTACCTGCGCCGGGTCCTGCAGCTGACGCCCGAAGAGACCTTCTACCGGCAGATCGTGATCATCGTGGCACTGGTCCTGATGATCTTTGTCGCCCTGTTCGTCCACGTGATCCTGTTTCGCAAGACGTCGATCTGGGGGGACGCGTTCCGGCAGCACGCGTCCTCGAACCTGCGCAGCGAGTTCCTGCAGGAGGTCTGGGTCGAGATCAACAACTATCCGGTTCGATATTGTTTCTACGCGTACGTGGCCAACGTTTACACGGTTGCCCTGGTGACCGCGCTGGCGATCATGATCCCGTTCGTGGTGCACAGCGTGTCCGGCCTGACGTACCTCATGCATGTGGTGGTCTCGGTCAGCCTCTTTGTGTGGCCTCTCGTGACGGTGCAGTATTACGTACTCGAGGAGAACCAGCGCAGGGTGGCGGCGGTGTTCCTGCAGGATGTCGGCAGCCGCATTCGGTGGTCCGATCCGCGCATCGTCCCCGTGTCGATCCGCACGAAACTGATGATCAGCTTCCTCACGGCGGTGGTTTTCACGGCCATGTTCGTGGGCATGACGCTCTATCAGGTGTTCCTCCGCGACGAACCCGGGACGTTCCGTCAGACCCTGAGCGGTGTACTGGTGTGTGTCGTGTTGTACGGCACGGCCCTGGCGTATCTGACAGGACGGTCGATCAGCCGGTCGATCCGCGGTATGGAGGAGTTGCTCGGTCACGGCTTGGCATCCGACTCGAACGGCCGCCGCGCCGTGCCGACGGCAGGCACGACGGATGAACTCGGACGATTCACAGCTGAACTGGCAGCGTTTCAGGCCCGATTTGGCGAGTTTGCGGTCCGCTTCCATGATCATTTGGCCGACCAGTTTCAACGGCTCGAGGCGATGACCACGGTTGCGAACAAACAAGCCGCCGACTCCGCACGGTATGCCGAAGAGGCGGCCAACCAGGCCTCTCGAATGGACGAATTGAACCAGTCGTTCCAACAAATCCACCTCGATACGGAGGGCGTGTATCAAAACGTCCAAAAGGGGATGGGCCGGCTCGAAGAGGGCCGCGAAAAACTGCACAGGACGCTCGTGAGTGTGGAACAAATCCGCCACGAGGCCGCCCAGAACGCGCAGCGCGTGATGGACCTCAGTCTGCGCATGATGCAGATCGAGGAAGTCGTCAAGATCATCAACTACGTAACGGACCAGACCAAAATCCTCGCCTTCAACGCCTCCATCGAAACGGCCAGCGCCGGAGAAATGGGGGAGCGTTTCGGAGTGGTCGCCAAGGAGATCCGCCAGCTGGCCGAGAACATCGCCCAATCGACGGAACAGATCCGCACGATCATCGACGAAGTGCGCAAGGCCTCTCATGTTTCCGTACTGGCGGCGGAAAAGGAGCTCAAGCAGATCGATGTCGGATTGGAATCGGGCCGGGAGGCGCAGGAGTCGTTTTACGAAATCGTCGATGTCGTGCGGGAAACCGCGGACGTGCTTGCCGGCATCACGCAGGGGCTGACCCAGTTGAAAGTGGTTCACGAGCAAATGGGCGGCACGCTGCGGGAACTGGAGGGCGGGGTGCACGAGGGCCTGGACCGCAACCGGTCGCTGCAACAGGACGCCCAGGCGCTGCTCGTCCTCTCGCGGGACCTTATGGAGGCCGTCGACCGCCTCGAGGGTCGCGGGACCGACCGCATCGTCCGGCCTGTCTAGCAGGCAGGCGCCGCATTTCACAAGGCGGCGCCCGACAAGCATCCGAATGCCGCTCGACCCGCACGCTCCGGGCGTGCTACGAAACGTACGGTTGAATGCCGAAAATCCTTCCGAGAAAATCCCCGAACAGATAGGTTGCCAGGGCCGTCCCCAACGTCAGCAGCGTGCTTTCCAGGAACTCCCTTCCAAACCGGCGTTCGAAGAGCACGGACGAGTAGAACGTGAAGTAGGCCGTCAACAAAACGGCCATGACCAGCGATACCGTGAACGCGAGGAGCATGGAGGCCGTAAGGAAGTACGGCAGCGCGAGGAACACGACCGCCAGGATGTAGGAGAAGCCGGTTATCAGTGCGGACTTCAGCGGGTTCATTCCGCTTCCCTGTTTGGCCTGCAGATAGGCAGCCGTAGCCATGGAAATCGCCGCCGCAAAACCCACGATCAGTCCGGCCACGCCGGCCAGCAGCGTCGAACTGCTGACGCCGAGAAATCCTGCATGCACACCGGTGATCTCGATGATGGCGTCTGCAAGACCCAGGACGATGAAACCGAGATATTTCACGACGCCTTCGTTGATCTGGCCGATGAAGAACTCCTCGTGCTTTTCTTCGTCGGCGATGATCCGCTCCAGACGCACACCGGCCTCACCCACCACGTGCGGCAGGATCCGGCGGTACTCGTCGATCACGCGCTGCTCGTGCCGCTCGAGGAACTTCACGGCAAATGTAAGTCCGAAGAGGTAACGCAGCAGGAGCACGAACCTTATGAACGCCCTCCGGGGCCGCGGAGCGTACTCTTTGACAAACTCCTTCCAGAATCTGTAGTGTTCTTCCTCCTGGAGTGATAGCTGGTGCAGGATCTCCTTGCGCCCGGCATGGGTCTCGCGAACGGCGAGTTCTCGGTAAACCAGGTGATCGGTATATTCGTCCTGACAGTAGCCGATTTGATCCTTGTATGTTGGCTGCATGCAGTTTTCCTCCGGAGGCATTGGAAATTCAAAGGTACGATGACAACCGTGCGAAAAGCGTTCTGAGTGTCGCGCCCGTATTATACCGCTGGGAGCGGCGAACTTCCAGAAAAAACCTTGCACTCCGGCATTGTTCCGGTCCAACGGATAAGTGGTTCCCCATTACCCGCAAAAAGCCTCTCCATCTGATTCCTACAAGACACGACACAAACATCCGTGGCGCTGTGACCAAAAGCAGGCCTTCTACCGCGGAAAGCAGAAAAGGACTAATCCTTGATTCTCGGCCTCTCCTTTGGTATGTTGCGCCACCGATAAGTCTCATCTCAACGGTTACTCAGACGTGAATTATCGCATCCCGACGGGCACCAAAGACACTCTGCCGGCCGACATCCCCAGGTGGCATCATGTGGAGAAGGTCATCGGCAGCGTCATGCGGCGGTTCAACTACAAGGAAATCCGCACGCCGGTGTTCGAATACACGGAACTGTTTACACGCGGCATCGGCGAGACGACCGACGTGGTTGGCAAGGAGATGTACACGTTCCTCGACAAGGGCAACGAGAGCTTGACGCTGAGGCCGGAAATGACGGCGTCGGTCGTCCGATCGTACCTCGAGAACAACCTCGGCTCCGCTCAACCGTTGAACAAGCTGTACTACCTCGGTCCGATGTTCCGCCAGGAACGTCCGCAGAAAGGCCGGCTGCGGCAGTTCATGCAGTTCGGCGTGGAAGCGATCGGCAGCGCACTGCCCGAACAGGACGTAGAAACGATGCTGGTCGCAATGACGGTGTATGAAGAACTCGGCCTGCACGGCCTGACCTTCAAAATCAACAGCGTCGGCTGCCCGGTCTGCCGTCCGGGTTATCGCGAAGTGCTGGTGCGGTTTCTGAACGGCGTCCGCGATGGGCTTTCACCGGAAAGCGTGAAACGGCTGGAAACCAATCCCATGCGCATCCTCGATTCGAAGAACGAGCAGGACGTCGCAGTTACGGCGAACGCACCGTTGATGAAAGACCATTTGTGCGACGAGTGCCGTACCCACTTTGAACGCGTGCAAAGAGCCCTCGGGGCGCTCCATATTGAATTCGAGGTAGACGGACGGCTGGTACGCGGACTGGATTACTACACCCGTACGGCGTACGAAATTCAGAGCGGAAGCCTGGGCTCGCAGAACGCACTCGGCGGCGGAGGGCGTTACGACCTGCTGGCCGAAAGCCTCGGCGGACCGCCGACGCCGGCCGTGGGTTTCGCTGCCGGCATGGAACGCCTGCTCCTCGTCATGGAGGCGGAACAACTACCGTTCGGAGAGCCGGAGGTCCTCGACCTGTTCTGGGTGGCGCTTGGGGAACCCGCCATGACATTCTCGATTCCGTACATCCATGCGCTGCGAAAACACGGCTACCGGTGCGACGTCGACTACCTGAACCGCAGCATGAAGGCCCAGCTGCGCGAAGCCAACCGCCAGCAAGCCCGGTACGTCGTCATCGTGGGCGACCAGGAACTGCAGCAGGCGCAGTGCCAGGTCAAGAACATGAGCACCGGCGAACAAAGCGCCGTTCCGGTCGATTCCGTCATGCAATTCCTTCAATCCGCCCTTCCCCTCTGATGGCCCGTGTCAAGAGCCAGTTCGTCTGCCAGTCCTGCGGCTACAAGACGCCGAAGACGATGGGCCGGTGTCCGGAATGCGGACAGTGGAACTCTTTCGTCGAAGAGGCCGCGGACCGCGCGCCGTCGTCCCGCTCGCCGGACCGTTTCCTGAACAGTCTCAAACGGACCGACAGTTCTTCTTTCATCGATCTCTCGGACGAGGCGCAGGAACTCGAGCGCATCGAGATCGGCGCCGATCAGCGGACCTCGACGGGCATCGCAGAATTTGACCGCGTGCTCGGAGGGGGCGTCGTGCGCGGGTCGCTGGTGCTGGTCGGCGGCGAGCCCGGCATCGGCAAGTCGACCTTGATGCTGCAGATGGCGGCGCGGCTGCAACAACCGACGCTGTACGTGTCCGGTGAAGAGTCTGCCCAGCAGATCAAGTGGCGTGCCGACCGCGTGGCCGGAGGCAAACCGCACGTGCGCGTGTTGACCGAGACCCATCTGTCGAAGATCGCCCAGGTGATCCTCGCAACGAAGCCCGCCGTCGTCGTGATCGACTCAATCCAGACGCTGTATCGCGAGGAGATCGACAGCGCGCCGGGCAGCGTGAGCCAGGTCCGTGAATGTGCGGCCCTGCTGATGCACCTGGCCAAGAGCCGCCACGTCTCCATATTTCTGGTGGGCCACGTGACCAAGGACGGCTTGCTGGCGGGCCCGAAAGTGCTGGAGCATATCGTGGACACCGTTCTGCAATTCGAGGGCGACCCGAACCACCTGTTCCGCATCCTGCGCGCGGTGAAAAACCGCTTCGGCTCCACCAACGAGATCGGCGTGTTCGAGATGCGGGAGAGCGGACTGGCCGAAGTCGCCAATCCGTCGGAGTTGTTCCTCGCGGAGCGCCACCTCCATCAAACGGGTTCGGTCGTCGTGCCGGTCGTCGAGGGTTCGCGCGTTCTGCTGGTCGAGGTGCAGGCGCTGGTGAGCCGGACCAACTACGGGATACCCCAGAGGACCTCGTCGGGTTTCGATCTGCGCCGGTTGCAGCTGCTGATCGCCGTGCTGGAAAAACGCGCCCGGATTCCGCTCGGCCAGTCGGATGTCTTCCTCAACGTTGCGGGCGGTTTGCGCATCGACGAGCCCGCCGCGGACCTGGCCGTGGCCGTCGCGATCGCTTCGAGCGCCCGGGAGTTGGTCGTGGAACCGCATACCGTCGTGCTCGGCGAGATCGGGCTGGGCGGGGAAGTGCGTGCCGTGAGTCACGCGGAGCGGCGCGTGCGCGAGGCCGTCAAGATGGGTTTCGACAGAGCGGTGCTGGCCCGGAGCAACCTGCGCGATCTCACGATCCAGGAGGCGCAGCCGGTGGGTGTGCGGCGCGTGGAGGAAGCCATCGAAGCGATGGTGGGAACGAAGGACGGCCGTTGAAAGCGAACATCGTCGACGTCAAGAGACTTCTGCTGTGGATCAATGAGGAGAAACAGGTCGGAGCGGAACTCTGTCTCGATCTCGATTGCAAGATCGCCGCTTTCGACCACCGTCCGCTCGTCAAGGTCCTCAACCATCTTATCAACTATCTCCGTTCGCTGACCGACCGTCCGCTGCAGATCGGGCTCAGCGCCCATCGCGAGTACTTCGTCATTTCATTTCTTGCCGTAAACGTCGCGTCCGAAATTCCTCCTCTCAGTCCCGGCGTCGCCGAAGTGATCGGCCAGTTCGGCGGCACGTTGGAGTTTGCCTCCGAACCGGGCCGCTTCGCCAGGGTACTGTTGAAATTTCAGCGCTTGTAGCAAGTTGACTTGAGGATATTAAGATACGGTGAAGTCTAGCGAAGGCGATGTGACCGAAGTGGGCGGCTGCCGTATAATTCAGGACATATTACTGGGTAGATATATAATCAAACTTTACAAAAATTATGACCTCAATCACAGACGTTCTCGGCGGAGAGTAAGTAGTTTGGACAACGCGCAGGCTGATTCGAAAACTTATAGGAAACCAGTTCGGCGCCAACGGCCGGACCCATTCTCACTAATCGAAAGGGGAGTTTGCATGACATCGTTCAAGTCGATTCGTTTTCTCAAACACATCGGCGTGGCTTCCGTGCTTGCGCTATTGGCGGCCGCGTGCGACGACGACAAGAAGAGCGGCGCCGCCGGCCCGTCCATTAGCATGAAAGTGGACTACAATGCGGTGGCCAAAACCCAGACGGACACCGTGATCGTGGATACGGCCAAGATCCTGATCCGGAACGTGAAGTTCAAAAACAGTGTCGACGAGGATTCGCAGGACTTCAAAATCGGTCCCTTCGTGGTTTACCTTGATCTAACCGGCGGTGTTCACAACATCGCCATCGGGGCCATTCCTCCGGGCACCTACGATCGGGTGAAGTTCAAGATCCACAAGCCGGAGGACAACGAAACGCCGCCGGACCCGGAGTTCAAGATCGGTACGGGCGGCAACGAGCGTTTTTCCGTCATAATCAAGGGCCGCTACCACGATTCGTCCTTCGTGTACCGGACGAAGAAAGACATTGAACAGGAAATGAACCTCAATCCGCCGCTGGTGATCGTGGACAGCCTGAGCAACGTCAACGTGACGCTGCTGGTCAATCCGTCCGGCTGGTTCCGTGATCAGAACGGCGCGTTCCTCGATCCGACGCTCGAGTCCAACGAAGACGAAATCGACGACAACATCAGGGACTCGTTCAAGAAGGCCGTGCGGGACGACGACGAAGACGGAGACGACGACGAAGGCGACGACTAGTCCAGAATCTTGATTCAGCACGCGACAAAAGGCCGTCCGAAGGGGCGGCCTTTTGTGTTGTGTGCCAAGCATGTTCGACCACTTGGAGGTG
The DNA here is from genome assembly GCA_037445875.1 of Bacteroidota bacterium. Classification (GTDB taxonomy): domain Bacteria; phylum CLD3; class CLD3; order SB21; family SB21; genus JBBIJR01. Next base: position 44,532 of record JBBIJR010000025.1, read on the forward strand.
CAAGTCCTCTACT
>JBBIJR010000026.1:0-42593 GCA_037445875.1 Bacteroidota bacterium
CGTCAGAGGCTCGTCGGCAAGGAATCTCGGATGCCGCGGAGAAAAGAACTTGTGGGCCAGACTGCATCCGGCCCGGATTTCGTGGACCGAGTCCTCCGTCAGAGAGACGCGGATCGTGTCTCCCAGCCCGTCTTCAAGCAATGTGCCGATACCCACCGCCGACTTGATGCGTCCGTCCTCTCCGTCACCGGCTTCCGTGACGCCGAGGTGGAAGGGATAATCCATCTCCAGCTCGTACATTCGAGCCGCGAGGAGCCGGTACGCCGCGATCATGACCTGCGGATTAGAGGATTTCATAGACAGGACGATGTCCCGAAAACCGTGCCGTTCACAGATGCGAACAAACTCCAGCGCCGACTCTACCATACCGGCCGGAGTATCTCCAAATCGGTTCATGATCCGATCGGACAACGATCCGTGGTTCGTTCCGATCCGAAGGGCAACCCCGTTCTGTTTGCATCTCAGCACCAGCGGCTTGAATGTCTCTTCGATGCGTTCCAGCTCCTGCTGATACTCGGCATCCGAATACTCGCGAACCGCGAATTTCTTCTTGTCGGCGAAATTGCCGGGGTTGATCCGGACCTTCTCGACGTAGTCGGCCGCTTTCAGAGCGGCGTGGGGCGTGAAGTGAATGTCGGCAACGAGCGGCACCTGCACACCCTCGCGCCGCAAGGCCGTGCGGATTTCCTTCAGATTCTCCGCTTCCTTGATGGACGGTGCGGTAAGGCGTACAATCTCACAGCCGGCTTCATAGAGTTGAATCACCTGGCGCACGGTGCCCACCGTGTCCAGTGTGTCCGTAGTGGTCATGGACTGGATTCGAATGGGGTGGTTACCACCGATACCGACGTCGCCGACCATGACCACACGTGTGGGCCGACGTCGATAGGTCAACGGCGATTCGCAGTACCGTGCAAGCGGGCTGCGGTCCAACCGGGACGGGCGAACCAGGTCTTCGGTGACCATTACGACCGCTGCAGTTTGGCGGAAATGCGTTTAATGCCGGTAGTCATCTTTTTGAGGACCTTATCGACATTCTCGGCATCGGCATTTTCCGGTGCCGTGACAGCCACGTAGAAGTCCTCGATGTCGCCCCCGTCATTCGAGCATCGACGCGCGTGGACTTTCAGCAGCCCTTCGCCCACGATGATGCTCTTGGCAAATCGTTCCGACCAGGGAGTCTGGGCCACGGCTACATTCATCGCCTGGATGACGTTACGGAGAGTGTCGCCGTCAAGAACGCGCGACCCTACGGTGAGTCTGGGGAGCCGGTTGGTATTGAACATTCCGGCGGCGGCATAGTTGTTGTCATTGATATGGTACATGAGCAGCATCATGAGTGCATCCTCCGTCCGCTCGGACCGGTGCTTCCGGCGATCGAACATCTGCCGGATCACCTCAATCTGCCCCTTGAGTTTGTTGCCGGCACATACGGGATGGGAGACGAAGCAGGACCGGCCGCGACACGTGTCCAGCGGTTCCCCGCAGAGCTGGCTCCGCCAGTAGTCCACGGTCGGCATCATGCGAGCAGTGATCATCTCACGCGTCAGACCTCCTCCGGCTTCGTCCTTCCCAACATAGAGGATGGCTTCCCAGAGGAATTCTTGAATGTCTGATAGTTCGTACGGACTTGCTTTGCTGATCAGTACGTCAAATTCGGTCTTGTTGAATACCGATTTGATGAGCTGCACCTTGAATTCTCTCGAAAGAGTCGATGCGGCCATAATGCGCTCCTCCTGACCGGGATCCACTGCGAACACGGTCAGTATGACGGATGAGTGTGTTGTGACAACTAAGCATGGTTATTCGGCCTTGGACTGGCGCGTCATAAGGTCGTGGACCGCCGTTCGCGGGTCCTTGCGCTCGAAGATGACCCTGTACACCTGCTCCGTGATGGGCATCTCCACTCCGTATCTCCGTGCAAGGGCAAAGGCCGCCTTGGCTGTCTTGACGCCTTCAGCAACCATCTTCATGGAGGACAGGATTTCATCGATGCTGCGGCCCTGGCCCAATTGGATGCCGACCTGTCGGTTTCGGCTCAGGTCCCCGGTGCAGGTGAGCACGAGATCCCCCATGCCGGACAGTCCGAGAAAGGTCAGTTCGTTCGCACCCATCTTCTGTCCCAGCCGAAGAATCTCGGCCACGCCGCGCGTGATCAGGGCAGCCCGTGTGTTGTGGCCATATCCCAGGCCGTCGCTGATGCCGGCTGCGACCGCGATGACGTTTTTCAGGGCACTCGCCAGTTCGGATCCAACGATATCCGGCGTCGTGTAGATGCGGAAACGATCGCTGGTAAACACATCCTGACACTGCCGCGCCACATCAGGGTTTTTCGAGGCGATGGTGACGGCCGTCGGCAGTCCCATGGCGACCTCCCGTGCAAAGCTCGGGCCCGACAGGAAAGCCAGCTTGTGATGATTGGAGGGCGGAAGGATTTGTTCGAGCAATTGGGACATGGTCAGCAGCGTATCGCATTCCAGGCCCTTGGTGCAATTGACAATGACGGCGTCGTCGTCCAGGAAGGAGGCCGCCCGGCCCATCACTTCGCGTGCCGCATGGCTCGGATTGACTTGCAGCACAAAATGGCGGCCCTGCACGCATTCCTGAAGACCGTGGGTAGCTCGGATACTCGGCGGAATCTCGAAGCCCGCCAGGTACGTCCTGTTCTCCCGGTCCCTGTTGATCGTCTCGACCACCGAGACGTCGTGAGCCCAAAGAACAATCTCATATCCCTTTCGGGCCAGATGCAAGGCCATTGCTGTGCCGAAACTGCCAGCCCCGATGATTCCTATTTGAATCCGCTCGTCGCTCATGAGGCCATTCCTGCGTTACAGATGGAAAATATAGTTATATTGGTTTTTTTTAGCAAGTCCAATGAAAACTTCAGCGAAAAGTCGCTTCCCGCAACTATCGGGTGGGGACCGCCTTCAACACTCCAGGCGGAACGATGAATTCCCTTGATATTCAACGACTCGCTCTCTATTTTGATGAGCGAACGGTCTGAAAGGAACGGTGGTCAAACATGAAAGTTTTTCTGGAGGCGGGATCGGGATTCAAAGCGGGCCGGGATGTGTACGGCAACGAAATTGTAGGGTCCGCGGATAGTACGCTCGCTATACAGAAGTGTGCCCAGGTTCTCGAGTCTCAACAGACCGGTCGAGAATCCATTGAAATCGTTCAAACCTCGGATGCTTCCTCCATACTTGAATCGGCCGGGAACAAGGATTTGTTGATAAGTCTGCACGTTAATTTCTACAGGGACTCTGCCGGTGTCGGCCTCCGGGGGTACTATCGAAGCACACGATGGCATAATTCGGAGAAATGCAAAGCCGTGGCGATTACGATCACCAAGGCCGTACGCGATCATTTGGACATGTACTACCACGGTGTCTACAACGAGCAACGGGACAAGCATCCACAGCTTGAACCGATCATCAAAGCTCCCTGCCTTGCTGCCCTGATCGAGGTCGGACTCAAAGATGAGTTTCGAGACAAGGTCACCGAACCTGCTGTTCATGCGAATATCGGTACGGGTTTGGCCAGGGGCATTCTGCGCCACCTCCAGGCATTGAGATAGTAATCTGCGGCCCGACCGGAAGCCTGAGGTACCCGTAAAACATGTTGTGCTCTGCGGGACGAATCTCTGGACGTAATTATTTGTTTAATAAGCAAAAACAGCTTGACAAAGCTTCGTTGATTCTTTATTTTAGACCAACTTACGCAAAACTGAGTCGGTCTTCATATGGACTTCCAGTCGGAAAAACTAGGAGGAGTTATGCCGTTCTTTAGAAGGGGTGCGGGCGCATATTGGCTGTTGTTGGCGGTCAGTGCTTTTGTGACCGGGACGGCGGCGGCCCAAATCGGAACGGGTTTAGCCACTGGTAAGTACGGGACCTTCAACACCTATTCCGCCTTCTCGCTGGATCCAGGACATTTCAATACGTACAACCAGGGGCGGGTTTGGGCGGGTGCAGGTGCCTCCGGCTTCACGACGATCCGCAATGTAAACCTCTGGCAGGCTTCCAACAATCTCACATTCGCCTACGGCATTTGGAATCACTTTGACATTCTGGCATCAATCGGAACCTATCAGGATCTCAACATCCGCGCAGTACGTGACGCGAAGGCCAAAGTCCCTGGCGACGTTTACCTCATGTTGCGAAGCGGCTCCCACGAATTCTCTGAAGGAACGTTCGGACTCGCCGGCGCGGCGACTGTTCGGTTGCCGACGGGCGGCCAGAACAACATTCCGTTTGAAGTATACAAGAGCGACGGCATCGAGTTTGGCATCATGGGTATGGCCACCTATTATGGAAATCCGTATTACAAGGATCAAGCTCTTGTCGTCAATGCCAACCTGGGATGGTGGAACCACCTGGATAACGGTCGACGAGTAGCTCCGATCAAGATTTCCAAAGATGCCGATTCAGCATTCAGTGACGCTAATGCGATGCACTTACAGTATGGACTTGGTTTACTGTTTCCTGTCAGCAAATTCCAACTAATGCTCGACATGCACGGAGTGGCGTATCTGACGAAGCCCAACAAGTTTGTGTTCAGCCGTGAATCCTTCATGTATGTTAGTCCTGGCTTCCGCTACAATCTGAGGCCGTGGGTCAATGTTGGTGTGTACGTCGATATACTCTTGAGCGGCTCGAAGGACAAGACCTCCTACTCGCAATCGATTGGTGTCACACCACCCGGTCTCGCGGCCGATGATTCAACTGGAGAGGTTGCCAATCTCTCGGCGTGGAGGCTTGGGGTCAGCCTGGGCTTCAATATCCTGCCCGCCAGCTTCTCGTCCGGACCGACGGAGCAGAAGCGCAAACGGCTGCTAGACAAGCTGCTCGAAGAGGAACGGGGAGCACAGAAGGCGTCCAGCCAGCTTGACAAGCTGAAGTCCATTCGCATCAATGCGGAGAAAGAGCTTGACAAGATCCGTCAGGAATTGGAAGGCGGCGGGCAGTAGCCGCTGTTCATGAAGAAAATCGAAGCTATTATTCGACCGTTCAAACTGGATGACGTGAGGGAGGCACTGCTCCAGGCGGGCGTAAAGGGAATGACGATTTCGGAGGTAAGGGGGTTCGGGCGGCAAAGGGGCCACACAGAGTTATACCGTGGAAATGAGTATCGTATCGATTTCTTGCCGAAGATCAAGATAGAAGTAGCGGTAGAGAACGCAATGCTGGAAGATGTCGTGGACGCGATTCTGGAATCGGCCAAAACCGATCAAGTGGGAGACGGTAAGATATTTGTGAGTTCCCTCGAGGAAGTAATCAGGATCAGAACGGGAGAATCGGGTGAGGATGCGATTTGATCTTTGCGCCCTGCGGCGCAAAGTTCGATCAAGGTCGAGACTAAGGCCACTAGCCGCGCAGAGCACTGTATAGGGATTTTAGCCCCTTTCCAAACCGGAAAGGGGCTTTCTGTTTCACAAATTCTTGAATCATATACCTTTGACATACTTCACCGTTCCATCTAACCGTAAGGAGTTCTAACGTATGAGCAGCGATCTCATCAAGAATGTTCTCGATCTGGCCAAGAAACGAAATGCCAGGATCGTGGACTTCAAGTTCGTAGACCTGGTCGGGGTCTGGCAGCACTTCTCCGTACCAGTCCACGAGTTGTCGGAGGAGGTATTTGAGCATGGCCTCGGGTTCGACGGTTCCAGCATTCGCGGATGGCGAGCCATCAACGAAAGCGATATGCTGGTGCTGCCCGACCCGGGAACAGCCCTGATCGACCCGTTTCAGGAGCCGACCACGCTCAGCCTTGTGTGCGACATCCACGAGCCGCTTACCAAGGCACGGTTCCCACGGTGCCCTCGCGGGATCGCTGCGAATGCGGAAAACTACCTCAAGTCGACCGGTATTGCGGATACGGCGTATCTCGGCCCGGAAGCGGAATTCTTCATCTTCGACGATGTCCGGTTCGACCAGAACCAGCACTCAGGATACTACTACATCGACTCTGTGGAAGGTATCTGGAACCGCGGACGCGAAGAGGGCCCGAATCTCGGCTACAAACCACGGAACAAAGAAGGGTACTTCCCCGTACCGCCCATGGACCAGTTTCAAAATATCCGCAATGAGATGATCATGATGATGGAGGAATGCGGTATTCAGGTGGAGCGCCACCACCACGAGGTTGCAACGGGCGGACAGGCCGAGATCGACTACCGATTCAACTCCCTCAAGCGCTGCGGGGACGATCTTATGCTGTTCAAGTACATCATCAAAAATGTTTGCATCAAGCATGGGAAGACTGCGACATTCATGCCGAAGCCGCTTTTCGGTGACAACGGAAGCGGCATGCACGTTCACGTAAGCCTGTGGAAAGGAGGCCAGCCGTTGTTTGCCGGGAATCAGTACGCCGGACTGAGCGAGCTGGCCCTGTATTTTATCGGAGGCGTGCTCAGGCATACCAAAGCTCTGAACGCGCTGGCGAATCCGACAACGAATTCCTACAAGCGTCTGACACCGGGCTTCGAAGCCCCGGTCAATCTGGCGTATTCCCAGAGCAACCGCAGCGCCGCCGTCCGTATCCCCATGTATTCCACCAATCCCAAGGCCAAGCGGATTGAATACCGCTGTCCCGACCCTTCCTGCAATCCCTATCTCGCTTTCGCGGCAATTGTCATGGCGGGCGTGGACGGCATTGTGAACAAGATTCATCCCGGCGACCCGTTGGACAAGAACATATACGATCTGAAACCCGAGGAATTGGCCAAAGTTCCGTCCACGTGTGCCTCCCTGGACGAAGCTCTCAAGAGCCTCGAGAACGATCACGAATTTCTCCTGAAAGGGGAGGTGTTTTCCGAAGATGTCATCCACACGTGGATCAGCTACAAGAGGGATCAGGAAGTCAATGCGCTGCGCTTGCGACCGCATCCCTATGAATTTGCGCTCTACTACGATATTTAGTTCGGCCATCGTTGTACGAAGAGCCGGGGTCCGAATCAGACTCCGGCTTTTCTTTTGACTTTGCATTCAATTCTTTCTACTTTGGCCTCCGGCAAGGAAGTCGGCAACGCTCACGTATTGCAAAAGGACCACCGATGATGGAAATCTCGGACATTGAAAACCAGCTGGACCGGATACGCAGAAAAATATCCGAAATGCGGGGGTATCTTTGACCTGGACAAGCGGGAAACTCGAATCGCCGAACTGGAACACCTGAGCGCGGCCTCCGACTTCTGGCACGACAAACAGCGCGCCCAACAGGTCATGCAGGAAATGTCGGCCCAACGAGGGTGGGTAGACGGCTGGAAGAAAGTGGACGCGCAGTGTCAGGACCTGCAGATGCTCCTCGAGATCGCCGAAGAAGAGAAAGACGAGCCCACCCTCCAGTCCATCCGGACCGAACTCGACGAACTGGACCGTTCCCTGGCACAACTGGAGCTCCGAGCGTTTTTCACCAGCCCGGATGACCGCAAGAACGCAATTCTGACCATCCACCCGGGCGCGGGGGGAACGGAATCTCAAGACTGGGCAGAAATGCTCATGCGCATGTATCAGCGTTGGGCCAGTCAGCGGGGATTCAAGACGCAGGTTCTCGACCTCCTGGACGGAGACGGAGCCGGCATCAAGAGCGTGACCATCGAAGTGTCGGGCGAATTTGCCTACGGACTCTTGAAGTGCGAAAGCGGCGTTCACCGCCTGGTCCGGATTTCGCCCTTTGATTCCAATGCTCGCCGTCACACGTCCTTTGCCAGTGTGTTCGCCATGCCCGAGGTGGACGAGTCCGAGGCCCATATCGAGGTCAACCCGGCAGATGTCAAAATGGACACGTATCGTTCGGGTGGCAAAGGCGGACAAAACGTTAATAAAGTTGAAACAGCGGTGCGGCTTACGCATGTACCCACGGGCATCGTAGTCGCTTGCCAGAGCGAGCGGTCCCAGTTCAAGAATCGGGAGATCGCGATGAAGCTTCTGATCTCGAAGCTCTATCAATTGCAGAAGAAGGCCGAACGCGAACGATTGGACAAGATTGAAAGTACCAAGACGGACATCGCATGGGGCAACCAGATTCGTTCCTATGTTTTTCATCCGTATAACCTCGTCAAAGACCATCGGACAGAGGTCGAAACCAGCGACGTACAGGCCGTCATGGAAGGTGATATCGATCCCTTCATCCAGGCCTGTCTGAAGGAAAAGGTCGCATGAAACGCACACGGTACTCCTGACCCGACTCTCCGAATGCGGCAAGTCTCTGTAGACACCTTGATGAAGTACGACGTTCCCGGGCCTCGGTATACGAGCTATCCGACGGCACCGGATTGGAACGGACCGTTCGGTTGGCCGGAATACGATCGCTGTCTGGTCTCCCTGGCCGATCTCCGCTCCGACGTGCCGATTTCCATGTACGTGCACATCCCGTTCTGCCACCAACGATGCCTCTTTTGTGCGTGCAATGTCATCATCCGCAAAGACTACCGGGATGCGGAAGACTACGTGCGTTACGTCATCAAAGAGATCGGCTTCGTCCGAAATCGACTCGGTCATCAGAACAAGATCATCCAATTGCATTGGGGCGGAGGCACACCGACGTTCCTCTCGCCGGAACAGATCGAGCGCCTGTTCAAGGCGATCACCGCACACTTTGAGATCCTGCCCGACTCCGAGGTCGCCATTGAGATCGACCCGTGCGTGACCAGCCGCGAGCAGCTGGATTTGCTCTGGCAACTCGGATTCAACCGGTTGAGTATGGGCGTTCAGGACTTCGATGAGGATACGCAGAAAGCGGTGCGGCGGATCCAGGGAGAAGATCTGACGGCCGACATGGTTCGCTACTGCCGGTCACTGGGATTCGGCAGCATCAATCTCGACCTGATCTACGGCCTTCCGTATCAAACCGCCCGGCGTTTTGCCGATACCGTTCGGCGCGTTATTGCCATCTCGCCGGACCGGGTAGCAATGTTCAGCTTTGCGCATGTCCCATGGATTGTTCCCCACCAGAATCTCCTGCCGGGTGACCGGATGCCCGACACGCGCGAGAAGTTCGAGATCTTCCTCGAAGCACGCAGGCTGTTCATGGAGTCCGGTTACCAGAGCATCGGCATGGACCATTTTGCCAAACCCCGGGACTCAATGACCCGAGCTCTGGAGAAGAAGCAATTGCATCGCAATTTCATGGGTTACACGTTGAAACCCGCCGACAATCTGGTCGGTCTGGGGATGTCCTCCATCGGCTACGTGGCGCAGGCATTTGCCCAAAACGAAAAAGTCATCCGCAAGTATTTCAGGTTGCTTGATGCCGGCCAGTTGCCGGTTGTCAGGGGCTACCGTCTGGATGAAGACGATGTGCGGCGCCAGTTCGTCATCATGTCGTTGATGTGCAATTTTGAAGTCTCTATCGAGGAATTCCAAAGGCGATTTGGCCTGTCCTTCCGCGAGTACTTTGCGGCAGAACTCCCCGATCTTCAACCGTTCGTCGAGGACGCGTTCCTGGAGTTTTCGGATCATGCCATCCGTGCTACGGAACTCGGATCACTGTTCATCCGCAATATTGCCATGGTTTTTGACAAGTTTCTGCGAATGAAGAAGCAGAAACACGAGCAATTGCGATATTCGAGGACGGTTTAAGGTCACGCTTACATGACTCCACCACACACCGTTCGCCTCTCCGCAGCCGTACTGTTTTCACAGTTCGACACATCCGTATGAAATCGTACCTGTCGGCTCGCATCAAGGAGGCCTTGGACAGTTTAGGCATCCCGTTTGCCGGTGAAATCCCCTTCTCAGCGACCAAATCACGCCGGTTCGGCGATGTGGCCAGCAACATTGCCTTGCTCCTGGCAAAGAGTCAGCATACGAAGCCTTTTGAGCTTGCCCAAAGGATCCTGAGCCGGATCAGGCTGGATCCTTCCGTCGCATCCCGAGCGGAGGTGGCGGGAGCCGGTTTTATCAACTTCTTCTATCATCCCGCGTGGATTGCGTCTTCTCTTCGAACGGTCTTGTTATCGGGAGCCGCGTATGGGCGGCACGACACAGGCGGCGGTCAGCGGGTCAACGTGGAATTCGTCAGCGCCAATCCGACGGGCCCTCTGAGCATCGGCCACGGACGGCAAGCCGTCCTCGGGGACGTCCTGTGCCGGATACTGGAAAACGCAGGCTACGCTGTCACGCGTGAATACTACTTCAACAATGCGGGCTTTCAGATGAAACGTCTCGGGGAATCCGTGCGTCTTCGATACCTCGAATTACTCGGCGAGAAGATCGCGTTTCCCGATGATCTGTACGAGGGCGGCTACATTGTTGACATCGCACGCCGGATCGTGGACGATCATGGAGCCGAGTGGAGGGAGAGGGACCATCTGTCCTTCAAGGACGTAGCTGAACAGGTTCTCTTCGAGGCCATTAAAGACGTGCTGCGGCGGCTCGGCATACGCTTTGACGTCTTCTTCAATGAAGACAGCCTCTATCGGGATGGCCGCTTGGAGCGCCTGCTACACACGCTTGAAGAGAAAGGCTTGTCGTATACAAAGGACGGCGCCGTCTGGTTGAGGACGTCGGAATTCGACTACGAGCACGGGCCCAAGCCGGAGGTTGACAAGGTCATTGTCAAGGCGACCGGGGAACCCACTTACCGGTTGCCGGACATTGCTTATCATCTATCCAAGTTCGAGCGCGGGTTCGACCGGATCGTGGACATTTTCGGCGCCGATCACATTGCGGAATATCCAGACGTTCTTGCCACGCTGAAGGCTTTGGGCTGCAACACGTCCCATGTCACGGTACTGATCCACCAGTTCGTCACGCTCTCACGTGAGGGCGAGATACTGAAAATGTCGAAGCGCAAGGCCAATTTCGTCACCATAGACGAAATGCTGGATTTGCTGGGGCCCGATGTCTTTCGGTATTTCCTGGTCATGCGCAGCCACCACTCGCATCTGAATTTCGATGTAGAACTGGCGCAGAAGGAAACGATGGAGAATCCGGTTTTTTACGTTCAAAACGCTCATGCCCGTATCTGTTCGATCGAGTCGAAGGCCCGGTCGCGGGGCTACACGCTAGATCACCCGGACCGGGCCGATCTGTTGTTGCTGAAGGCAGACGAAGAACAAGATATCATTCTTAAGCTCCTGGAGTATCCCGACCTGACGGTGCGATTGGCCCAGGCTCTGGAGGTGCATCCACTGACAACCTACCTTGAGGAACTTGCTGGACTGTACCATCGGTATCAAACGGCCGGAAAGAAGAACGACGCCCTGCGGGTTGTCACGGCCGACGCGCCGCTGACCGCTGCCCGTCTGGCCCTCTGCCGGGCCGTCCGGACGGTTCTGGCCCATGGTCTTTCTGTTCTGGGCGTATCGGCTCCCACGTACATGACGCGCGATACGGAGGAAGGGGACTAAATGATGTTGACTTTCCATGCCCCGTTGTCTACATTCATCCCGTTTTGGCAATTCGTCCACCTGTATTCGGGAGTCCGCTGTTGGACATACTAGCTGTCGGTTCGGTTGCGCTCGATTCGGTGGAGACGCCCTTTGGAAAAGTCGACGAGGCGATCGGCGGATCCGCCACCTTTTTCAGTGCGGCCGCCAGCTATTTCGCTCCGGTCAAGCTGGTCGCTGTTGTCGGCCACGACTACCCTATGGACCGGATAGAGTTCCTGCGGAAGCGCGGCGTCGATTTTGAAGGTCTGCAAATTGTGGAGGGAGAAACGTTCCGGTGGGCCGGACGCTACAACTACGATCTCAATCAGAGAGATACGATCTATACGCACCTGAATGTGTTTCAGGATTTCCGACCGGTCATTCCCGCATCTTACCGCCGCGCCCAGTACGTCTTTCTGGGCAATATCGCCCCGGAACTACAGCTCGAAGTGCTCGAACAAGTCAAGAAGCCGAAACTGGTGGTACTGGACACCATGAACTTCTGGATAGAAGGCAGCCAGAAAGCTCTCCGCAGGGCCCTTGAACGAGTAGACATTTTTGTGTTAAACGATGCCGAGGCCCGGCAGTTGGCCAACGAGCCCAATTTGATCAAAGCGGCTCGGGCGATTTTCACCAAGGGTCCCAAAGCCCTGGTCATAAAGAAAGGCGAATACGGAGCATCCCTGATCACGCCGGACTTCCATTTCACCGTGCCGGCTTATCCGTTGGAAGAAGTTTACGACCCGACGGGTGCCGGCGACACGTTCGCGGGCGGCTTCGTCGGCTACCTTGCGAAATCGGATGATCTGACCCCTGACAATATGCGTCGAGCAGTCGTGTACGGGAGCGCCATGGCATCCTTTTGTGTCCAGGACTTCAGCGTAAACGCCCTCGTCCATCTCGACGAGGCCTCCATCCGAACGCGCGTCCAGGCTTTCAAAGATCTGACCCACTTCTCCACCTGAGCGCCGGAACCACAAGGAGTCCCATGAAACTTGCCGAGGTTCTCACCGAGTCGTTGATCCGGATTCCGCTCCAGTCCGTCACCAAGGGCGAAATCATCCGAGAGTTGATTGATGTGCTGGATGTCTGCGGAAAGATTCTCGACAAGTCCAAGATTCTTCAGGCCGTACTGGAGCGGGAGCAGATGATGAGCACCGGTATCGGCAACAGCGTGGCTATCCCTCACGGCAAATCTTCGGGAGTACAGGATCTCGCCGTGGCCCTCGGCATCACGGACCATGACGTCAGCTTTGAGGCGTTGGACGGAAAACCGGTCCGTATCGTATTCATGCTGGTCGGGCCGGAAAAATCCTCCAGCGCGCACATCAAGATGCTGTCGCGCATTTCACGACTCCTCAATCAGGCCGCATTTCGCCGGAAGTTGATCGAGGCCCACAGTGCTCACGACGCGATGCGGATCATTGTGGAGGAAGAGAAGTCTCTGGAGACGTCCGAGCTACGGTAGGTCGATCCTGGGATCCTCGTCGTCACGCCGGTACAACAGGATCGTGTGTCCGAGCACCTGTACCAACTCCGCTTTTACCCCCTCGGCAATTCCCTTCGCCACTTCTTCTTCTGTCAACGGACACCCCTTCTGTACCTTGATCTTGATCAGTTCCCGCGTATTGAAGGCCTGATACACCGACACGAAGGTGTGTTCGGTCAAACCTGCCTTTCCTATGAGAACGGTGGGTTTAAGACGATTGCCCAGTGAACGAAGGTGGCGTTTCTGTTTACCTGTGAGTTGCATTCGTGCCCCCGGTATGGATGGAGTGGAACCAGGTCATTGCGATGGCGTCCGTCGCTTCAGCCATCCCACTGTGATCAAAACAACGCCTGACAGTACCAGTCCCAGCGGCCATCCCAGACGAAGTGCTGACTCGAAATCGTACGAGAACCTTAGGAGAGTGTTAAGAAGTCCAAGCATGCCCATACCGGTAATCAATGTTCCGGAAACGAGAGAAACCCAGCGGGCCGCGCCGGCCACAGAGTGAATCAGAAGGGCGAGCCCGAGTATGACCAGATAGGCCGGCCACAGTGTTTCCAGGCGACGCACGCCCGCATTTGCGAGGATTGTGTTAAAGACGCCCGTCATCAGGAGGCAAGTGCCCAGAAAAAGCCGTCGTGTTCGGAACCTGATGGCAACCCCGATCGTCAATGCGCCCATCGCCGCGAAACCATAGGATTCAATCCACCTCCAATCGATTATGTCCGTATTCCACAGCAATGCCCATACGCCTACCGCGACCAGCCACAAGCCGAGCACAAGTCTGCCGGTCGAGAATCGCTGACCGCCGCCTGTAGGGGATGATCCTTCGAAAGGTTCGATGTGTGTGGAAACCAGGAACGGCATGAACGGCGTCCTTTCTACGCTTCCCCACCGCCTGATCCCCCCATGAGACGGTGCCCGAATTCGTCGGCTGCCAGCAACCCCACCGCGACATACGTAGCCACGCCGACCGGAACACTGACAAAAGTCACCAGGACCCAAAGCAGACGGATGATGGACACATCCACACCAAGCATCTCGCCAAGCCCCGCGCAGACTCCCCATATCTTCCTACGTGAATATACGCGCCTGAACGATCTCGCAGCCTCCGCTTCGGGGTCCGTTCCGCTGTACAGCCGGGAGCCACGCAGCACAGAAGCGATAAACACCGCGCCGGAAACTATCAACAGGACCGGCAAGACAACGTCCCATGGGATCGTCCTGACCAACCAGCGCAGGCGCAGAAACTCCATGTCATCAAGAAACATCACACTGCCCATCAACACCAGTACCGTTCCCCAGAACAGGTTGCTGAACGAGTGATGCCGTCCGGATCTCTTGCTCCTGCGAAGCGGACCCCTCGGAGGGCCGGATGCCTTCCCTGTTCTCCGGCACCAGGATCCATGACGCTGCATAGGCCAACAACCCGAGACCGCCCGCAAACACGCTCACCACCCACAAAACACGAACGACGGTCGGATCGACATTGAAATACTCGGCCACACCCCCGCACACGCCGGCCACCCACCTGCTCTGACGTGACCTGAGCAATTGCTTTACAACACTTTCTTCCATAGATGAACCGTTCCTCGCGAACCTGACTACTAGACGAGGAAACGGTGGGAAAGTTGCGCGCACAGGCGGAGGAAAGAAGGAGCCGATCAGCTACCGGCTGACGATCACTTTCGCATGCCGGATTACCCGGTCGTTCAGAAAATAGCCTTTTTCATGTTCGTCGACCACGGTATGGGGCGCCGCTTCGGGAACTTCAATAACCATTAAGGCGTCGTGAAGGTTCGCGTCCAGCGGCTTGCCGATCGAATCCATGGCCTTCAGCCCCCGTCCCTCCAGCACCTTCATCAGCTTGCCATATATGATTTCATGTCCTTGCACGAACTGCTGCATCTTCGGGTCCTCCGGCGCCAGTTCCCGGGCGACCTTGAGGGCCCGCTCCATGTCGTCCACAACGGGCAACAGTTCAATAATCAGCTTTTCGCTCGCGTTTTGAGTGATTCCGGAGATCTCCCGCTGTATGCGCTTCTTATAATTCTCGAACTCGGCCAGTGCGCGAAGCAATTGGTCGTTGAGGAATGCAACTTCAGCGGCGAGGTCCTTCTCAGGCGCCTCCGCCCCTTCTGTAGACCGGATCGTCGTCTGCTCTTGTCCGTTGACTTCCTTGCCTTCCTTGGAGAATTCGTTCTGCAATGCAGGCTCGATGGATTCGTTATCTTCCTTCAATTCTCACTCCTTTGTGGACGGTTACCGTCAGGCGGGATTCAACGTCTTGTCCAGAACCGAAGCGGTGTGCTGCACGAGCGGGATGATCCTGGAATAGGGCATCCGCCTGGGGCCCATGACACCGACTACTCCGTAGACATCGCCGATTCGATAGTTGGCCGTCACAATGCTGATGTTGGCCACGTCAAAACCGTTTTCGTTGCCAATGGTCACTTCAACACCTTTCGAAGACAGACGGCCGAGCAGTTTGTCGACGAAGTCCGACTTCTCCTCCAGCATCTGAAAGATGGTCTGTACATCCTGCTGATCGACGAAATCCGGCTTCGTCAGAATGTTGTTCGTTCCGGAGTAGTTCAACAAGTGGGCGGTATCGAAGTTGAAGAGCGAATCCGCCAACCGCACAAAGACCCTGATGAACCGGCGCTGATCCTCCGCAAACCGGTACGAGAGGTCCTGCAACCTCTGCTCGATCGTTTGACGAATGTCCGCAATGGATAAACCGCCGAGACGCTCGTTCAGAATCTGATTGATCTCACGAAGATATTCGTGCGACAGCCTGGCCTGCGTCTCCAGCAATACGGTCTTCACAAAACCGGACCTGAGGGACAACTCAATCACGATACGGTCGGAAGTAACGGGAACCAACTGGAGTTTCTCCAGTAACCCCGTATTGAAGCGCGGAGACAGAATGATACCCAGTTCGTTGGAAATTCGGGCGAGCACACGGGACGTGTAATACAGGACCTCATCGACACCTTCGGTGATCCTCATGATCTTCGCGTTGATCTGTGTAACCGCCCGGGCGATGGCTCCACGTTCTTCCGGTGTCAGGTTTTCAAGCTCCAGCAGGTCGTCCACGTATGCACGATATCCCTTATCGGTCGGGACCCGTCCTGCCGACTTGTGAGGATGACCCAGGAATCCCTGTTCTTCGAGGTCCGCCATGATGTTGCGGACAGTGGCTGGGCTCCATTCGATAGGTAACTGTCGCGTCAAGACGCGTGAACCCACGGGAGTCCCGCTCTCAATGTAGTGGCGCACTACATGCTTCAGCACGAGTTTCTCTCGTTCGTTTGGCGTAAGATGGATCTGCAGGGGCTTCTCCTTTAACTACTCGCGACTCCTTTAACAGTCGGCAAAATATGAAAATAAGCGAGATTTGTCAAGTGTAAGCGAACGCCGAAACGCTTATTTGCCTTGTGTTTTTGTGGACCGTCGTGTATATTGGCGCACTTTACGGCCCTTGTAGCTCAGTTGGATAGAGCAGCAGTTTCCTAAACTGTTGGTCGTGCGTTCAAGTCGCGCCAAGGGCACACGAAGTACCCGAATAACCAAAGGAGACCGACCGGGATGCTGACGCCTCGCAAGAAAATGACCAGGAAGGAGCTGCACAAGGATCCCCTGATGCAGAAAGTGGCAGCGGTAACGGACTATGCTCAGGCCAATCGGGACCGCCTGATGTACGTCGTCGGAGGTATTGCGGCCCTGGTGGTTGCAGTTTATGTTTACTTCAATTACCGCAGTACCCTCGACACCGAGTCCATCAACAGACTGAGCACTCCGGAGAGAATCTTCTTCTCGGGAGATTATCGTGAGGCCATCAAGCGTCTGGAGAAATATTGTGCCGAATATGAAGGTACTCAGGGCGGCGGAATCGGAACGGTGTCCTACTACCAGACGGACCAGTTCGATTTTGCCCTGAGCAACTATCGGATCTACGTGGACGATTACGGCGATCAGGAGGTCTATGCGGCTGCATCCATGGCGGGCATGGCGGCATGTTACGAGGCACTGAACCAGCACCTGGAGGCCGCCGACCAATACGAAAAGGTCATCGCCAAGTATCCCGATTTCTTTCAGAGACCCGGCTACATGATCCATCTCGCCCGGTGCTTCAAGAACCTGGGAGACAACGTGACCGCGAAGGCGTGGCTCGATCGGGTGGTCAAGGAATACCCAGAAAGCAGTTACGCCCGCGACGCACGGAACGCCATAGACGAGATGGGTGTGTAGTACCGACCAACGAGCAGTGAGTGGATTACCGACCCGTTCGGTAATCCATTTTTTGTTTGCACGAGATCATGACGGATACCGCAACACCGCTGAACGTTGCCATTCTCTGGCATCAGCACCAACCGTATTACCGAATCTCGCGAGGTGTTCACGCCGGCTACCGCATGCCCTGGGTGCGTCTTCACGCCGTCAAAGACTACTATGATATCCCCGCCCTGCTCCAGCACTATCCTTCCATCCAACAGAACTTCAATCTGGTTCCCTCACTGCTCGTCCAGTTGGAAGACTACGTCACACACCGCCGAACGGATGAAGTCATCGATCTGACGCTGCGTCATCCGGGGGACCTTTCACCGGAAGACCGAAAGGCCATGCTGTCGACGTTCTTTCTGGCCAATACAAAGAACCTGATCGAACCTCAACCGCGGTACCGGGAACTTCTGAAGAAGCGAAATCATCCGGACGCGTTTACCTGGGAGGATTGGCTCGATCTGCAGGTCTGGTACAATCTCGCGTGGGTCGGGGAATCTTGGAAGACCCAGGAGCCGTTCCGGTCGCTGATCGAAAAACAGCGTTCGTTTTCACAGGAGGACAAAGAGGCGCTTATTGCAGGGCACTACGACATCATGGCTCAGGTCATACCCCTGTACAGAGAGCTCTGCCGATCGGATCGAATCGAGCTTTCGGTCACCCCTTATTACCATCCCATTCTGCCTCTGCTGTGCGACTCCGACATCGCGGTCGAGAGCAGTCCTTCCCTCACAAAGCCCGACGTTCGCTTTCAGCATCCGGAGGACGCCCAATTGCAGATTCGCCGAGCTGTTGAATACTATCGCTCTCTTTTTGAACGAAACCCCGGAGGCATGTGGCCTTCGGAGGGAAGTGTAAGTACCGAGGCCCTGGAGTTGATTCGTCAAGAGGGTATTCGGTGGGTAGCTACGGATGAGGAAATCCTGTCTCACTCTCTCCTCGATTCGCCGGCCGATCGCTACCGGCCCTACCGATTGGATACGCGTTCCGGACCGATCGATCTTCTGTTCAGGGATCATGCGCTTTCCGATGCCATAGGATTCTCGTACGCCGCGATCGAGGCTAAAACGGCCGTGAGCGATTT
Organism: Bacteroidota bacterium; assembly: GCA_037445875.1. Classification (GTDB taxonomy): domain Bacteria; phylum CLD3; class CLD3; order SB21; family SB21; genus JBBIJR01. The sequence goes on from JBBIJR010000026.1 coordinate 18,235, forward strand.
CATGCACCGCATCGAACGCATCCGGAGCGACCTGGTGAACACCGGCCGCGATCCGGCCGAACAGCTGTTGTGCGTAATCCTGGACGGCGAGAATTGTTGGGAGTACTATCCGCGCAACGGGCAGGACTTCCTCAACGGATTGTACAGTGAACTGTCAAAAAGCAGACGTATTCGGACTACGACGATTTCGGCTTTTCTTGAGGAAACCGACTCCTCCGGATCGCCCCGGCCCCGGATCCGCCGTCTACATCCGGGTTCGTGGATCAACCACAATTTCAACATCTGGATCGGCCGGCATGTTGAGAAGAACACGGCCTGGAAATTCCTCAAAGAAACGCGCGATTTTCTTGCCCAACGCACGCCCACCGACGACGCCACGCAAGCGTGGGAAGAGATATACATCTGTGAAGGAAGCGACTGGTTCTGGTGGTACGGCGACGATCACCAGGCGGAGAACAAGCATGAATTTGACGAATTATTCAGATATCATCTGCGGCGGGTGTATGAGTGGCTAGGCGAGGAGCCGCCCGTTCATCTCCACGAGCCCATCATGCAGCGGTCGCGTGTGCCCGAGGTATTTCGGCAGCCGACCGCTCTCCTGCAGCCCTCCATCGACGGTGTCGTCAGCCACTATTATGAATGGCTCGATGCCGGGGTATACGAGTCTCGCGCGGACAGCGACGCTATGCACATGGCCGATCCGTGGATCGCGCGCGTATACTACGGATTCGACGACCAACATCTGTTCCTGCGGGTGGATTTCGACGAGGAGAAACGCGTTTCGCTGGGCCGTCGCGGTAATTTTCTGCTTCAGTTGCGCTTCTTCAGGGCTGCCGACCTTTGCCTGGAGATTGCCGTGCCTCTGCGTCGCGGTTCCGCGGAAGGTGAGGGATATGTCGCCTTCTTTAAGGACATTCTCGAAGTCCGTCTTTCGAGAAACCGGCTTCCCTCCGACCAACGACACGTCGGTCTTCTCCTGTCCCTCTGGCGGGGGGACCGTGAAATCGTCCGCCGCCCATCCCGCGATTACTTGACAATCGACTTTCCCGAGCAATTCTTTGACAAGTATGCCTGGTCTGTATAATTGACCGGAGGTCCTTTGACAACACCCGACAATTTCCTGGGCATCGACAAACCGTTTTCGGCCTATCAACAGGCTCGTGCGGCCGTGCTTCCGGTGCCGTATGAAGCCACAACGAGTTATGGAAAGGGGACGCGCCGCGGTCCTTCCGGGATCATACGAGCGTCGCAGACGGTAGAATTCTATGACGATGAATTGGATTGCGATGCCTTCCGCTCCTTCGGTATAACCACGCTCAAACCGCTCGTGTTCGGCAAGAAGCGCGGCGCTCCAGCGATGGCCATGATCGAACGTGCGGTCACCAGGCTGATTCAGGACGACAAATTCCCCGTGTGTTTCGGAGGAGAGCACACGATCACCTCCCCGATCGTCAGGGCCTTCCACCGCCGCTGCGGAGATTCGCTATCCGTTCTGCAAATCGATGCCCATTCCGACCTGAGGGACACTTACGAAGGAACACCCTGGAGCCATGCTTGTGTGATGAGGAGGATCTGGGAGTTCAACCGGAACATAGTACAGGTGGGTATTCGGGCTCAGTGTGCGGAGGAACGAGCGTTCATCGTCGAGAACGGTATCCGCACCTTCTATGCGGCGGATCTGGTCGCCGACGCAGGCTGGATGGACCGGGTCATTCGGAGCCTGAAGGACCGCGTATACGTTACCATCGACTGCGACGGCCTGGATCCGAGCATCATTCCTGCTACCGGCACGCCTGAACCCGGAGGCCTGAAATGGTACGAAACACTGCGGTTCTTGAGACGCGTTTTTGCGGAACGCGAGGTGGTCGGATTTGACATTGTGGAACTGGCCCCCATCCGCGGCATGCTTCATTCGGACTTCACACTGGCCAAGCTGGCCTACAAGCTCATGGGCTACCGATTTGTTACACCGTGAGGCCATAAAAAAAGGCCAACCCGGTTGAGTTGACCTTTCGTGATTTCATCTTCCCCTTCCGCTACAAGAGCTTGGCCACTGTGTCGGCCATCCTGTTTGCATCTTGGGAGTCGACCAGCGCCGCATTCGCCACGCCCTTTAGCTGCCCGATGACATCGTCGTCCGTGCTCGAGTCGGTAATGAAGATAAACGGGATATCCTGAAAGGCCGAATCTTCCCGAATCTGGCGGCAGAAATCGAAACCGGAGACCTCATCGTACTTAGAGTCCGAAATGATCACGTTGGGTTTCCCTCTCTTCAGGGCCGCAATCCCTTCCGTGATGTCCCCTGCGGTCAGCACCTTGTGCCCGATGGAGGTGAGATTTCGCTCGATCAACTTCCGGACGACCATGCTGTGATTGATCACGAGGACATTTCCGGTCTTGTGACTCTGCTCGGCCTTCTCTTCTTCAAACGAAATGATCTTGGGTTTGATCACAAACTGGCCATCTTCCCAACCCATCATCATGTCCAGTGCTTCGTCGTCACCGAGGCTGCGCAGTTTGATGTTTTGGAGGACACCTTTTTCGAATGTTACGACGGCCTTGTCCGGTCCGTTGGTGACTTCGAGCGTGCCCGTGAGAGAGTTGGACTCGCAAAAGGCGATCACCTCGGTGATATGCTTGTCTTTCAAGGATCCGGCAGGTCCCGCCGGCGTCGAAGAGGTCTTCAGTTCCTTGGCCTTTTCTGAAATCACCTTATTCGTATCCCTCAACCGCTGACTCATGATCTTGCTCATGGCAATGGAAATCGAAGGATACTTATCCAGGATCACATCGAAGTCTTCTTTTTCCAGTACGAACGTCTCCGTGTCTTCGACGGTCATGATCGTGGCGGATCGAGGTTCACCGGTCAGGAGGGACATTTCCCCAAAATAGTTCCCGCTTGCTATGTAGGCGAGCACTTCGCCGTTAGCGGCGGTCACAGCGACCTTTCCGCTCAGGACAATGTACATCTTGTCCCCGGGATCTCCAACCTTGCAGATCGTTGAATTGGACTTGAATTGCTTGAATTTCAGCCGCTCGGTGATGAAGTCAATGCTGTCACGGCCCAGGGACCTGAAGAAGGGAACTTGTTTGAGGATCTCGCCAATCTGGATCATCCAATTCCTCCGAAACCGGATAGTTCACACGAAGAATGGGTTCGAAACGAGTGAATGTAGAAATATCAGAAGTACATATCAAGTTTTTTCAGGACGTACGACAGAAGCAGCAGGAGAATCATCAGAGGAATCAGCCATCGCACAATGGACAGGGCGGAACGCCGCGGCCGTGGAAAGTGCAGTCGCTTCTTTCGCTTTTCCTCCGGATCACGTTCGGGGCGATAGTACAGCGGTGTGTAATGGAATGCTCGCCGTTCGGGTATCTTGAACAGCATGTCAGTTGAGCGGGGCGTTGCTGACGCTGTTAAGGAGATGGAAAAGGTAAACAAAGAGAGGATTCATGACGGCCCCCACAACACCGGTAGCCATCATGGCAACCAGCAAGAACATACCGACAAATCCCAGGCTTCGGTATTGTTCCCCCAGGTGCGGCGGCAGCAGGCTTGCCACTACGTGCGAACCGTCCAGAGGCGGGATGGGAAAGAGATTGAACAAGCCCAGAATGAGATTGATCGATATGCTGTACTCGAGGAACTCCCGAATAAAGACCCCGGCGGTTTCACTGACCGATCCTTGAGGCTGCACGAACTCATAAAACAGATACAAGCCGGCGATCAACACGGCGCTAATCAGGGCAAGCAGAAAATTGGACACGGGACCCGCCATGGCCACGTAAATATCGTCGCGCCGGAAGTTGCGATAATTCATCGGATTGACCGGGACCGGCTTGGCCCACCCGAACAGGATGCCTGCATTAGTCACAGCGAGTATGACGGGTATAAGAATTGTACCCCAGAGATCGATGTGAGAGATGGGATTGAGTGTTATTCGCCCCTCGCGTTCGGCCGTGTCGTCCCCACACCACTTCGCCGCGATGCCGTGTGCACACTCATGCACGACCACTGCGAAAACCAATACCGGAAGAAACACGAGCTGCAGCAAGATTCACCTTTCCTTTAATGCTCGGAACGGTGGCTATGTACGAAAAATAGCCTTCATTGTCAAATCATTCCTCCCCTGCTTCCTCCAGATCCTCTCCCTGTCGGCGACGGCGCTTGATCCGATGGCGCTTACCCTCAACGAGGACGACAATCTCGCCCTTCGGCGAGTGTGTTTCAAAGTGCTGCCGAAGCCTGGTGATGTCTCCCCCGATCACCTCTTCGAATTTTTTTGTCAGTTCCCTCCCCACAACGACCAGGCGATCGCCTAAGAACGTTTCCACTTCGGCTAGCAGCCGAAGGAGGCGATGGGGTGATTCGTACAGGACCAGCGTACGCTCTTCACCGGCGAGTTGCTTCCACGCGGTTTGCCTGCCCTTTTTCTGCGGCAGGAATCCCACGAACGTAAAGCTGTCCGTTGGCAGTCCCGACACGGAAAGGGCCGCGATCACGGCGCTGGCTCCCGGCACCGCCGCGACCGGCAGCCCGGCTTCCCGGGCGGCTCTCACCAGTTTGAACGCCGGGTCCGAGATCGTGGGGGTGCCCGCATCGCACACGACCGCCACGCTGTCTCCTCGGTTAAGACGTTCGAGAATCTCGGGGGTGCGCCGATCCTCATTGTGATCGAAGAAGCTCACCAACGTCCCGCGAATGCCATAGTGGTCGAGCAGGATCTTCGTATGTCGCGTATCTTCGCAGGCTATCAGGTCTACTTCCTTGAGGACGCGGAGGGCCCTCAGGGTGATGTCCTCCAGATTGCCGATCGGCGTGGCCACGATGAACAACGTTCCGCTCACGATCCTGGCACCTCCTGCTTCATCAGCTTCAACACGCCGCTTACATCGTCCGCCAACCGCTCAAAGGGAGCGGAAATCATGGCGGGCTTCGCGAAGAGGAGGAACTCGTATCCCTCACACAGATGTTTGTGGCGCCGAATGATCTCCCTCATTCGGCGGCGGCACCGGTTTCGCGTGACGGCATTCCCGATGCGTCTGGCGCAAACGAAGGCCACACGAAACGGCTGGTTCGAATCCGGTTCCAGCCGGAGGAAACGCACGTACGCATACCGCCCCTGCCGGTTCTGACCGTTCTTCAATATTCGTTCGATGTCGAGTTGTGTGGACAGGATCAGCGTTTTGGGAAGGGTATGCGAAGGGCGGCCGGCCTTTGTGCGATCGCTCATCGGACGGGAAGACTGAAATAAAAGGCAGCGCCTTTGCGGTAGTGCCTCGGAGGCGATTCGACCCAGATTTCGCCCTTATGGGCCTCAACGACGAGCTTGCAGAATGTCAGCCCAAGACCGGTACCCGCCCTCGCTTTTTCCTGTGTGACTTCCGCCTGGCCGAATTTCTCGAAGATCAGCGACTGCGCCTCTTTCGGAATAACCACGCCCTCGTTGGTAACGCCGATTTCGATGCGGCCGTTCTTGTCCTGGGAAAGATCTATTTTGATGACGGAACCGGGATCCGCAAACTTCGACGCGTTGCTGAGCAGGTTCATCATCACTCGCCCCACCAGGATGCGGTCCACCTCGCCGAAGATCTCTCCGTCCGCGTTGCGGATCTCCAGTCCCAGTTTGGAGTGGAGCAGGAGGGGTTTGATCTTGTTGGCCGCTTCCTGTACCAACTGGTCCATCGAAGTGTCCTCTTTCTGAAGAACCATCTTGTGCGCTTCCAGTTTACTGATATCCAGCAGATTGTTGATGAGCAACAGCGCTTCTTCCACATCCGACGTCGCGATGCCGATCAGGTCACGTGCCTGCTCCTCGGAGGCGCTCCCCAGCAACTCCAGCGACATCTTGATGGACGAAAGCGGTGTGCGAAGGTCGTGGACGATCATCTTGGTCAGGTCTTCCTTGAGCTGCTCGAGTTTGCGGATTTCGTCAAACAGTTCCTTTGATTGCAGCAAGGCCTTCATCCGTGCGGCAAGGACCACCGCATCGAACGGCCGTGTCAGGAAATCATCCGCTCCCGACTCGATACCGCGAACGTTGTCTTCCACTTTGTCGAGGGCGGTAATCATAATGACAGGAATGTGGCGCGTCCTCTCGTTGCCCTTCAGCCGCTGACATACCTCAAAACCGTCCATGCCGGGCATCATGACGTCCAGGAGTATGAGGTCGGGATTCTCGCGCTGGACACGATCAAGCGCCTCGCGTCCGTTGGAAGCCATGACCACCTGATGGCCCATCGGCTGGAGGAAGCTCTCCATCATCATCAGATTGAGTTCACTGTCGTCGACCACGACGATCTTTTTTCCTGTCATGTCCTTCAAGCAGCGTCTCCGCGCTAAGTCCGCGTTCGTCAGTTACGTCTCCGCCACAGGGCCTTCACACGGGTGTGGGCTTGCTTGGCGGTGTCATAACTCGGATTCAGGCGCAGAGCCATTTCGTACTGCTCCAACGCCTCCGACCAGCGGCCCTGGGCTTCGAGCACCCGCCCGTGATTAAAATACGGATAATGCCGGTTCTCGTAGCGCTTCGCCGATTTGGCCTTCTCCAGCCACGGGACCGATTCGTCCCACCGCTTCAGCGATATCAGATATGCACCGATGTCGTTGTACGGATTGCCGAAATCCGCGTCGATTTCGATCGCCTTGCGGCACTGTTCCATGGCCGCCGTGAAGTCCCCCTGGAGACTGAGGGCCCATCCCAGGAAGGTGAAGGCTTCGGCCGTCGGGAACATTTCGATCGACTTCCGATAGTGGCCAATGGCCTCCTCCAGAGCTCCCTGAGACTGCAGATCGTACGCCCGGTGAAAATAGAATTCCGCCTCGCTCAGGCGCACGTTGTCATTCTTTCTGAAGGTCTCTTCGAACATGTCCTCGGTTCCGCTGCTCTATTCCAGCAGAACGCCGCCATCGCTGAAGGCCACGAGCCCGGCAACGGTTCCAATCCACTTGTTGCCCAGCGCATCAACGACGATAGAGGAAACGTTGTTGTTGGGCAGTTTCGAATTGGAAACGGTGTATACAGTCCATGTGGACCCGTCAAACCGTGCGAGGCCCTTGGTGGTCCCGACCCATTTGTGACCGTACGTATCGATGGCCAAAGCCCGTACCAGATTGTCCGGAATACCTGAATTTCCGCGGTCGTATACGGTCCACGTCTTGCCGTCGAATTTGGCCAGCCCCCTGGTGGTACCGAGCCATTTCGTGCCGTCTTGATCCATGACGATGTTCTTGACGTTAACGCTGGGAATCTTGGAATTGGTACTGTCATAGTATGTCCAGTTCTTATCGTCGAATCGGGTCAAGCCCGCCCCCATAGAGCCAACCCACTTTGTTCCCTGCTCGTCGACCAGAGAACAGTTGATCATATCGTCATGAAGGCCGGAATTCTCCATCTTGTACGTCGTCCAGTTCGTACCGTCGAATCTTGCCAATCCGGCCGTCGTGGCAATCCATCGGATGCCTGCAGGATCAATATGGACGTCATTGATCACGTTGGCCGGTATGCCTGAATTGGACACGTCGTAGGCGTCCCAATTCGAGCCGTCGAAGATGTTCAGGCCGAGGCCGGTTCCTATCCACTTGGTGCCCTTGGAGTCGACGGCCAGCGCAGAAATGCTGTTCTCGACCAGCCCGGAATTGGAGATGGTAAATGTCGTCTTCTTCTGCGTGGTTTTTTCGATCATAATAAGGCCGTTTCGGGTTCCGACCCAGATCCGATCGCCCTCGTCGGCCAAAGCCGTGATGGACTGCTTCTCGACAAAGACCATCCACTCAGGATTTCCCCCGCACGCAGGCAACAGGCAGAGAAAGACGCCTGTCAGGATTGGCCAAAACAAACCGTGGTGTTGCATGGCATACCTCCTTGTGACGATGTGAGCGCCTAAAGACCCGGCTTACCGCGGAGCTTGCATACCTTCAACGTCCGGCGTCTATCGGGGTCGCACTACTCGACAACCCAGGTATCGCCCTTGTTGAGCAGGGCCCGCAAATTACCCGTACCCATTTTCTCCCTGGCCACGTCGAGTTGAGTCCCCAAATCTTGATCGTAGCAGTTCTTGGACACGGCCCGAAATACACCGTAGGGTGTCGGAAGAGACGGATCCTCGGCCATCTGGCTGTAGATAAAGGCAAGCGTCGGCTCCCACCGGTGCACATCGTGCACGAGCAGATCGCCCACCGAATAGGTGCCTTCATCCAGATGGACTGCTTCGGGCCTGAACCCATTGAGACGGATGCCCTTGTTGCGTGTCTTGCCGAACACCAGCGGCTTACCGTGCTCCAGCAAGATGGTCGTCTCCAGTTTGGATTCTTTGTCGGTCAAAGCGTCGAACGCACCGTCATTGAAGATGTTGCAGTTCTGGTAGATCTCGACAAACGCCGTTCCCCGATGATTGTGGGCGAGCCGCAGAATCTCCTGCATGGTTTTGGGATCGCGGTCGAAGGCACGCGCCACGAACGTTGCACCGGCTCCCAGCGCAACGGCAATCGGATTGAACGGATGTTCCAGCGATCCCATCGGCGTCGACTTCGTGATCTTCCCCATCTCCGAGGTTGGGGAGTACTGTCCTTTCGTAAGACCGTAAATCCGGTTGTTGAACAACAGATACTTGATATCGAGATTTCGACGTATGACATGGATAAAATGATTGCCGCCGATGCTGAGCGAGTCCCCGTCGCCGCTGATCACCCATACCTGGAGGTCCGGCCGTGCTGCCTTGATCCCCGTGGCAATAGCCGGTGCCCGGCCGTGTATGGTGTGAAAACCGTATGTGTTCATGTAGTAAGGAAACCGGCTCGAACATCCGATGCCGGATACGAAGACGTAGCGGTCACGGTCGATGCCGAATTCGGGCAGTGTCCGCTGGACGGTGGCCAGGATCGCGTAGTCGCCGCATCCGGGACACCAGCGAATATCCTGATCGGACTCGAAATCCTTCTTGGAAAGTTGAGGCCGTGGAACCTCAGTTTCGCTCACCATTCGAACCTCCCATAATGTCTAATATCTTCCTCTCGATCTCCGTTGCCGTAAACGGCTGTCCGGAGATCTTGTTGAGGGCGATCGCGTCGATCAGGTATTCCGCCCTGATCAGGCGCACGAGTTGACCCAGGTTGATCTCAGGCATCAGGACCCGCTTGAACTGCTTAAGAATGATTCCCAGGTCGTTCGGCAGAGGATTGATCCAGCGCAGGTGGACCCTCGATACCTTGAGTCCCCGGTGCTGGCACCGTTCCACCGCCGTACGAATAGGCCCGTAAGTGCCCCCCCATCCAAGAACCACCAGGTCGCCTGAAGCCGGTCCAAACACCTCCGTTGGAGGCAGGAAGTTGGCGATGCGGCGCACTTTTTCGGCCCGCAGGCGGCTCATGAGTTCATGGTTGTCCGGCTCATAGTTCACGCCGCCGCTCATGTGTTTCTTCTCCAGACCTCCGATTCGATGCTGAAGACCGGGCGTGCCAGGGATCACCCACGGGCGGGCAAGCGTCTGCTCATCACGTTCATACGGCGCAAAATTCGCCGCTTCTGTCCGCTTGCGCACTTCAAACGCTGGAAGCTTGTCCGGATCGATGATTCGCCACGGTTCGGCACCGTTTCCTATGTACCCGTCGGACAACAGAATCACCGGCGACATGAAGCGAACGGCCACCCGTGCGGCTTCGTAAGCACATTCAAAACAGTCTGCCGGCCTCGATGCCGCCATAACGGGCACAGGAGATTCGCCGTTCCGGCCGAACATGGCCTGAAGCAGGTCGGCTTGCTCGGTTTTCGTAGGCATGCCCGTACTGGGTCCGGCCCGCTGCACATTGACGATTACCAGTGGCAGTTCAGCCATTACGGCCAGATTGATCGCCTCGCTCTTGAGGCACAAGCCCGGACCCGACGTTGTCGTCACCGCGAGGTCGCCGGCAAAGGCCGCTCCGATGGACGCGCTGATCGCGGCTATCTCGTCTTCCGCCTGGAATGTCTTGACGCCGAAGTTCTTGAAGCGTGACAACCCGTGCAGGATGTCGCTTGCCGGTGTGATAGGATAGGAGCCCAGAAAAAGTTCCAGCCCGGATTTCTGAGACGCGGCGACAATGCCAAGACCGATGGCCTCATTCCCGCCCAAGTTACGGTATTTGCCGGGCGGCAGTTTTGCCCTGGGTACTTCATAGGAGCTGGCAAACGCTTCCGTAGCGACGCAATACGCATGACCGGCCTTCAACGCCAGCAGGTTGGCTTCCGCGATCCGGGGTTTCTTGGAGAACTTCTCCTGAATGAACTTGATCGTCGCGTCCATGGGACGCTTGAAGAGCCAGTAGATCATGCCGAGGGCGAAGAAATTCTTGCAGCGCTCCATCTCCCGGTAGTCGAGCCCTGTGTCCTTCAATGCGGCCTTCGTGTGGGAAGACATGTTCACGCGGAAAGTCTGGTAACCTGCGACCGTGCCGTCATCCAACGGACTCGATGTGTACGCGGCCAGCTTGAGACCCTTCTCGTCGAACGCTTCCGCATTGACAATGAGAACACCGCTCGGTTTGAGCGCCTTCAGGTTAGCCTTAAGGGCCGCAGGGTTCATGGCCACCAGGACGTCGAGTTCATCGCCGGGGGTATGGATATCGTAGCTACCAATGTGCAACTGGAAACCGGAAACGCCGGCCAACGTGCCGGCCGGAGCGCGGATCTCCGCGGGATAGTCCGGCAGGGTTCCGACGTCGTTGCCAAAAAGTGCAGACGTATTCGTCAGCTCCGTTCCGACCAGTTGCATGCCGTCCCCCGAATCCCCCGCCAGCCGGATCGTAACTTCATCACGTGTAAGAACCGATCTATCTGCCACTCGCGAATGGTCCTTTCATCGACGATAAGAACAGAGTAAATACCAAGAAATTCCGCTATGCCCCGTCGGCTTCCAAGGTTCCAACTCTCAGCGGGTGGGGCGGCAGGTTGATGACTTCCTCCGAGAAAAACGACACAATATAGTCTATAACACCGCGAACCGACGTAAAAGCGATGGGCTCCTGCTGATCGTTGACGATGGGAATGTGTCGAACCTTGTGCCGGCGGAAAATGCGGATCGCCTCGCGGATCGTGTTGCTGAGCATCAGACACTTGGGATCGGGCGTCATAAAATCGTCGACGACGGATCTGGCCGTATCCAGCGTCCTGCCCGCGATCTTGAACAGGACATCCCGCTCCGTGAAAATGCCCACCAGCTTGCGGTCTCGGACCACCATGACGCAACCCACGTTATTGTCCGACAGGCAGTGAATGGCTTTTCGTACGGATGTCCCGGTTTCCACGCACACCGCATCCGGCGGCTCGAGCACTCCAACGGGCTGGTCAAAATGTCTCAGGCGAATCTCGTGTTTCTCTCCCTCATGGGTGAGCTCATCCATGTGCAGCAATTCGTCTTCCAGTTCATAGGGGTCGGTCATGACGATCTCCTTCCCTCAAAGGTCCATATTGGCGATGATATGATCGAGTATGTCCTCGACGGTCAGTATACCGCAGGGAATCCCGCTCTTGTCGAGAACCGCAATATGCCGATAACCGCCGACGGACATCCGGTTCAGGGCATAGGCGGCTGAATCCTCTTCAAACAGGTATCCCGGGTCCCGCGACATCACGTTAGTGACGGGAACCGAAGTCGGATCGGCATCGCGGGCAATCAGCTTTTTCAAGATGTCCCTCTCCGTTACAATGCCTATGAGCCGTTCGCCTTTGGTCACTACGAGACAGCCGGTCTGATTGGCTTGCATGCACTGGATGGCATCAGCTGTCGTCGAATCGGGTCGCAAGCACAGGGGTCGGTGGGGCTTCAAGTCGGCCACCGTTGCTCTGGTCAGTGTCGTATTCATAGAAGGCCTTTTGTTTCGAGATGTGACCCTACTTCAGATTTAATATAGTGATATGAGCAATCAGTAGCAAGGAGGTTTGAGGAAGGTCCCACGGTTATCCAAAGGTGTATGTACCCGAATCTCTTCGGATCATGAGACGTACCGTGCCTGAGGGAAGCCGTTCTCAGCTTCCGAGGCGTACGGCCTCGAAGCGATCCGTGTGATCTTCCAGTGTTCGTTGCGTCTCCTCGTCGGGGAAGAAGAACAGTCCCGTCGCGAGCGCATCGGCATCCCGGCATGAGTTGCCCATGATCGTCAGACTCCGAAAGCCGCCTGCACCGGGTCTGGCAAGGGTCGGATCAATCAGATGATGGTACAGGCCGCCCTTCGAAACAAAGAACTGTTCATAGTTGCCCGATGTAGCCACAGCCTGATTCCTTAGCGAAAGCACACGTGCAATCTGCGATGGCTGGAGAGGATCTCTGATGCCCACACGCCATGCCTGGTCCTTTGACTTGCCACCGAGTGAAGCAACGTCTCCTCCCAGCGATACGAGCGCCTGTTCGATGCCTTCCTGAGCCAGCACCGCGACAGCCCGATCTGCGGCATAGCCTTTGGCAATGCCGCCCAGATCCATCCGGACATCCTCACTGAGCAGACGAATGTAATAGACCGACTCATGCCGCGTCAGTTGGATGGACTTGAAGAATGACCGGCCCGCCAGGCGTCTCCAGAGGCCGTCGGGCGGTGGTTCCGTTCGGTGTTTTACGTCCCAAATGGATGTGACCTTACCCAAGCCGGGCTCGAAGTAGCCGCCGGTCACCTGCGACCAATAAAGAGATCTGGCGATCAGATCGGCGGTCTCCTCGCCAACGGAGACTTGTTCGCGGAAGGCCCGGCGATTGATCACGCCGATGTCGCTGTCCTCCCGGAAATAGCTGAATCGCTGTTCCAACCGGGCCAATTCCTCAAATGCTCGATCGATGGCACGGTGCGCAAGCGACGCGTCGTCATGTACGACTCGGATCTCCCCGATCGTTCCCATCAGTGTCGTGGTCTTCCCGAACACCCGCCGGTTGCGTAAAAGGATCGGCCCAAGACCGGCACCGGCGCACACCAGCAGCAAACCTCCCCCAATTTTCAAGAATTGTCTGCGCTCCATCGGTTCACCTCTATGATAAGGCGTTTCTATTCTGTGCTGTCGAACACTCCATCGCACATCGATCCTCCTCCTCGACCGCCGCACGAGGAGGGTGGATGGTCAATATGGTTTTTGCTCCCCAGCCGCCGCGCAGCATACTGAATGAGTACCCAACCGGCACACAGTGCTGAAGTGGCCAGAGCGGCAAGTATGTATTCTGCAAGCTTCACAAATCAATTAGAGCTGAAGAGCCCCGCAAATCCCATGAACGCCATCGACAGGATGCCTGCAATGATGAGATTGAGAGCTGTTCCCCGCAGTAGCGCCGGAATGTCCATCAAACGCGTCTCCTCGCGAATGCCCGCCATGATGACCAGAGACAGGGTGATCCCGCCGCCGCCGCCCAGCGCGTAGACCAACGCCTCAACGAGCCCATAGCCCTTGTTGGTCTGAAAGAGGGCCAGGGCCAGTATGGCACAATTGGTCGTAATCAAAGGCAGGAATATTCCCAATGCCCGAAACAGTTGTGGACTGATCTTCTTGATGACCATCTCAACAAACTGAACGGTGCTGGCAATGACCACAATGAAGCTGATCAGGCGAAGGTACGGCGCGTATCCCAGGACAAAGGCATTCAGCGCCCAGGCACTGAGAGCGGTGATCAACATCACGAATATGTTGGCCAGCCCCATACGAAATGCCGTTTCCAAACGGTCCGAGACGCCGAGGAACGGACAAATGCCGAGAAAATACGACAATGTAAAATTGTTGATCAGCAGTGCCGAAACGAATATCCACAAAACTTCGCCCACCGGCTCACCTATGGACTTGGGGTACTTGCCGGGCTTGCATGGCCCGTTCTTGCCGGGTCTTGACCCAGTTGGCCATCAACAGAAGGAAACCCAGGACCAGGAAGCCTCCCGGAGGCAGAATCATGATGATCCACGGTTCGAAGGAATCGCCGAACAAGGAAATGCCCAGGAAACTCCCGTTACCCAGCACCTCCCGGATCGTGCTGATCGCCAGCAGGGCGAGGATGAATCCGGCACTCATGCCCAGCGCGTCCGCCACCGCAAGCTTCACGGTGTTTCTCGAAGCGAAAGCTTCCGCCCGTCCCAGAATGATGCAATTAACAACGATCAACGCGATGAAGGCGCCGAGTTCCTTGTGGATTTTAGGAAAAAACGCCTCCAGGAACATATCGACCGCCGATACGAACGTGGCGATGATGACGATGTAGGTCGTGATGCGTACCTGCTTGGGAATCCATTTCCTTAGCATCGATACGAGAAGACAGGAACCCACGAGCACGAACGTCGTCGCCAGGCCCATGGCGATTCCATTGACGACGGAGTTGGTGACCGCCAGCGTCGGGCACATACCGAGCACCGCAACAAAAATCGGGTTCTCTTTCCAGAGGCCTTTGATCATCTCCGCGAGCGCGCGGCGGTTGGAATCGGCAGTATTCATGGCTTCGATTGGTAACTCAACCGATTGGCTTCGACATACTTCTCAATCGCAAGGCGCCACGTTGCCAACGATTTCTGGAGTGCTCGAATGACCGCCTTGGAAGAAATCGTGGCTCCGGTTATGGTTTCCACCTGGTTAGGACGGTTCTTCTTTCAGGACGGTGTGGCTTCGATGGCGGGCTCAACCGCCAGGGCCGTAAAATTGGCCACGAAGTTTCGGTCTTTGAAAATCTTGTCTCCTAATCCGGGTGTTTCCTTACTGTCCAACACTTCGAATCCGATAATGACCCGGTCCTCTGGCTTGTAGCCGTAGATCAGCTTGATCACATCCTGGAAGCCCGATTCGCTCGCCGGAATGGCAAAACCCAACACACCGCCTTGTTCGCTGTAGCCCAGGAATATTCGCGGGGCGGCCTTCGATGCCGCGTCGGTCACGTCTTCCTTTACGAGATTCCCATCTTGCAGAACCAACGCCTCATACCGGCTGCAGCCCGGCAAAACGTGATAGATGGCTTCCTGTAGCGCCTTCTCCTTGTTACTCTCGATGATGGGAAGTGTCAGAACATATGCGCCAACCAGGATCAGGCCCGAAAGGAAACCGGCCACGCCGAGCGTTCCTATCAGTCGGGACGAACTGGGCTCCGTCTGGGATTGCACAGGGATATCCGGGCCCATCATGGTCTTTTCTTCCATCATCGTGTTCCGTATACCCGGTAGCGCGTTACCCGGTTGATAAGCGGTGTCGCTGCGTTCATCAGAAGGATGGCGTACATCACACCCTCCGGCAGCCCTCCGAAGATTCGAATCAGAACGACCAGCACGCCGATTCCGGCCCCGAACATCCAGCAGCCTTGGATGGTGAACGGCGACGTGACGGGATCGGTGGCCATGAAGACGGCACCGAGGAGAAGCCCTCCGGAAAACACCATGTGCAAAGGCGACGGGTACCTCAGGGGATCCACCCAGTAGAAAGTCGATGAGAGGGCCACAACCGTCGCCAGGATGGATACCGGAATATGCCAGTTGAATATCTTCCTTACAGCCAGGTACACACCGGCCAGCAGGATAATGATACCGCAGGTTTCGCCCAGGGATCCGCCGGTGTTGCCCACCATCAGATCGATCAGGGCGGTCGGCTCATGCTGGAACTTCATGCGAGCAAGGGGTGTGGCGCTCGTCACAGCATCGAGGGTTTCGCCCTGAAAGAACGGCAGAGCCAGATTGGTTCCACGGGCGTCGAGCAGACCGCCGCCCGGCCGGGTCCACGTCGTGATGGCGGTTGGAAAAGCGGCCTGCAGGAACGCCCGGCCGACCAGGGCGGGATTGAAAATGTTCTGGCCAAGGCCGCCCCAGATAAACTTCCCGATTGCAATGGCGGCGAAACCGCCCAGGCACGTCATCCATACCGGAAAACCCGGAGGAAGGCTCAGAGCCAGCAGAAGTCCCGTTATCAGGGCGCTCCCGTCTTTCAACGACCGGTGACGTTCCGGGCCTGTCGAGAACAACCACTCTGCCGCCATGCACGAGACCGACGCCGTAACGCACAGCAGAATGGCGCTCACACCAAAGAAATAGAATGCAGCACAGATCACGGGTATCAGGGCGAAGACGACCTGAAACATGATCCACGGCGTCGTCTCCGGATCGTGAAGGAACGGCGATGTGGACAGGAGTAATTTGGAGCGATCGGCGGCTATGTTCGTGCCTTTCGTTCTCTGATCATGCTCTTGGCCACGCGAAAACTCTGCACCAGCGGGATGCCGGACGGACACACGAACGAACAGGAAGCGCATTCGAAACAGTCCAGGACGTGGAGTTGTTCCATTTCATCATACATTCCTTTGCGCGCCATCAGTCCCATCAATGAAGGGTTCAGGTACATCGGGCACACCTCCACGCAGCGTCCGCAGCGAATGCACTTGTAGGTCGTAAGGTCGCGGACCTCGTTATGCGTCAGTACCAATACACCGGATATGCCCTTGGTGATCGGAACGTCCAGACTCTTCTGGGCCATGCCCATCATGGGTCCGCCGAGGAGAATACGGACCGCTTCGTTCGTGACGCCTCCGCACCACTCGATCACATGCTTGACGGGCGTGCCGACGGGGATTATGAGGTTCGCCGGCCGTCGTATGGCTGTTCCGGTCACCGTTACCACTCGTTCAATGAGCGGTATCGACGCGGTGAAATATTGTGCTAGGGCGACCAACGTTCCCACATTGGAAACAAGGGTCTCGACATCGATCGGGAGCTTTCCGGTAGGAACTTCCCTCTTGAGTACGGCCTTGATCAACATCTTCTCAGCGCCCTGGGGATATTTCACCTTCAGCGGAACCACCTCGAAATCCTCGTTCTGCCTCCGAATCTCGCGCCCCAGTACCTCCATGGCATCGAGCTTGTTGTTCTCGATCCCGATGAACACTTTCTCCGCCGGAACAAAATGCCGCAAAATCGTCAGCCCTTGCACAAGTTCGCTGGCGTGCTCCACCATGATCCGATGGTCCGCCGTCAGAAACGGTTCACATTCACAGCCGTTGGCAATAAGGTAGCGGCACGTCTTGCCTTCGGGAATGGAGAACTTCACGTGCGCCGGAAATCCCGCCCCGCCCAGGCCCACCAGGCCCGCGGCCTGCACCGATTCGATGAACGTCTTGAAATCCATGTCCTGCCACCGGAGGCCTTTTCTTCCGTTCATGGTCTGAGAGGAGAAGGGGTCTGCCTTGATACGGATAGCGTCCATCAGGAGACCGTTCGGGTGCTCGGCGAGCTCAATGGCCGACACGGTGCCCGTCGCCGGCGCATGTTGCGCCACCGACACGAAGGCGGCCGCTCTCGCAATCATCTCTCCGCGTTGAACACGCTGGCCCGCACGTACGAGGGGAACCGACGGCGCTCCGGCATGCTGAGACAGAGGGACCACATACTCATCGACAAACGGCATCCGCTCCACCGGCAGATGGGCGGTGAGGTCCTTAAACTCCTCCGGGTGAACGCCGTGGTGAAACGTCAATCGCTCGCTGATCATGGCTTCTTTCATGGGGTTACAGACCGGTCCCCCATCATTTCTTCCCGTAACCGGACAGGGCCATCAGGCGGTCTCTCAACTTGGTTTTGATGATCTCCAGTTGAATCTGTTGCTGTTCTCTGAGTTTCGCCTCGTAATCTGCCTTGAGCTGCCCAACGGCCGCTTCGTGCTTCCTGGACCACTCTTCTTCGAGCGTTTCTTTCAACTTCATCGGATGGGGACTCAGCATGCCGGCGATTTCCTTCAGCGTGGTCCAGGCGATCAAGACTGCTTCCGTCGTGCTGACGACGTCGGCAGGAACAACCAATTTCTGGAGATGTCCCTCCTCCACGACTTTGATGATGGGTGTCTTGTCTTCACGGTTCTTGGCGTCCAGGCCGACGAAATCACCGACAGGGATCAAGTTGCGATCCGACTCCTCCGACAGTCTGAAATGCTTCCGGAACTCGGGTTGATGAAAGGCCCAATCGGCGAACGTGCGTACGTATCGAACGCTTCGTTCCTCCCCGTTCTCCTTGTACTTCAGTTCCGCGGAAGTCCCTTGCTCGTACGGTTCCGGATTCTGATCAATGTCGAAGGCCGTGGAGAGGAACTTCTTTTCCGATGAAGGATCAAACCGGAACGAAGGAAACGTTCTGGACTCGAGGGCAAGGGTGAACAACTCCGGCCATGACGGCACGGGGCGGGACGCGCTTCGCCGGGGCGCCAGCAGGTGAAAGAGCGCCGGTTGGACCCCGTGGATACCTTCCATGAGTCCCTTGACCAGGTGGGAGGGCGTCGCCAGGGAGGACTGAAACAGGAACGCCTTTCTGATCGAGGCCGCGGACAACACGATGGCCGCTCCCCTCTGCACGTCCAGGGCACTGATGGGACCGCGACTCAGGAGGACGACCTTTATCGGATATTCGGACGACAGTAACCCGAGCAGGGCGGCCATGTGCTGCTCTGACAACAGTTGCGAATCCGCCAGGAGAAGCATGGGGGGCACCATGCTTCTTTCCGCATCGGTCAAGTCGGCCCAACTCAACCGGGCAATCTCGTCGTCATGAACCGGCGGATTGTATTCTCCCTTTACTTCGAGCCGGGCGCGCCTTAGCAGCTTAAGATGGTCGAGCGCCTGCCGTAGGTGTCCTTGCCACAATCCCAGCACAAACTCCGCCGAAT
This sequence comes from Bacteroidota bacterium, assembly GCA_037445875.1. Classification (GTDB taxonomy): domain Bacteria; phylum CLD3; class CLD3; order SB21; family SB21; genus JBBIJR01. The sequence goes on from JBBIJR010000026.1 coordinate 36,855, forward strand.
GGCCGTTCCGGAAAACGACGACCGGCGCCGTGAAGGGATTGTAAGGGTACTGCCCGGCCCAGTCCAGCGTCCCGGACGCCGACAGCACGGCTCCGTATCGCGAACGGCCGCCGCCGGTGGGGCCCCTGGACAGAATCCACGACAGCGTCTTCAGGTTCTTGATCAGGGTCACCAGGCGTTCCACCCAGGCCGTCTCAATGACACCAAACCGCTGTGTTTCTCCAAGCCTTGCGATCACGGTATCCAACGGCAGGCGCATCTCGCTACCCGACACACTGGCCAGCAACGCACCAAAGTCCTCGGAGGGCAACGCTTCACTCAGTTTCGCCCGCACCTTTTCGGACAGCGCGCTTAAATGCTCCTCGATCTCTTTCAACTCTCGATTCACGTCCGATTGTTTCACCGACTCCACAACGGCCGTGATGAGATGAAGCATCATTTTCTCGGAAGCCTCGTCCGCGGAGATCCTGACGCCGGACAGAGACATGTAGAAATTCCGGCTCAGCAGTATGGCCGCCAGGGGATCGAACGATGGATCCTGATAGAGCAGCTGGATCACGTCGCCGGGTGTGTCGGGAAGGATCTCCCATCTGCGAAAGCCCGCTTGCACGGCCTGCACCGTGTCGGGCAACTGTGGGACCATGGTCAGCGCTTCTTCCGGACAAACCTCGGCGCAGATGCCGCAGCCGGTGCACGATTGGGGATTGATCGCCAGAGAAAACAGATGGCCGCTGCCCTTCATCCGCACCTCCGGATCGGAGAAGAACGTCCTGGTAACGGAGGCCGGAAAGTCGCCTATCCATGTCGAGACGCGATTGCATTGGTCTGTCAATTCCCTGAGGCGGTCTCCATCCGGTTTCAATTGCGCAACGAGTTTATCCAGTGCCTGAGACAGTACTTCCCCCACCGACCCTGCAGGCTCGTCCCGGCTGGAAAAGATCTGATGGGCCAGTTTAGCCAAGTTCTTCAGGACGGGAGGGGTCAGTTGGGTAAGGGTCGCTCCCTCGGCCTGGATCTTCTCGGCCGCCGTCTTCAGCAGGGACTCAACGGAGAGAACAATCGGTGGAATAGCCGTTTCGGGACAATAAATGAAGCAGGATCCGCACGCGGTGCAGACCGACGGTTTGAACATCGGCAGCCGTTCACGTCCGTGCATTGATGCAAACTGGGCGGTGGCAGCCGGGACTACCGACACGCTCTGGAAAGGATCCGCTACGAACTCACCGGTTTCACCCGCTTGATAGAAGTAGCCGTATCGATCGTAGAACTGAGACAGGCGAGAATACGGAGGCCCGTGGTCTTCATATTTGCGGAGGGCCAACGGCAAATCGGACGGAGAGGGCTGTTCCGCTGCCCATGTCGATTCATCCACCACCTCTTCGACTCCTGTCAATCCGCGAAGGATGGCGGACCTCTGCAAATTCGACAACCTGACATCCAGAGACTCATCAAGGAACTTTTCGATTTTCGCAATCCCCCCGGCCGCATTGGCCGGCACTTTCAACGACTTCGAGGCAAGAGCGATCATTGCTCCAAGTTCCACTCTGCCGGTCTCACCATCCGCTTCGAGTACGTATACCTGGAGGTTCTGCCTGCGTATGGTCTCGAGCGCAGAGGATGAACAGGAGATGCGATCCGTTCCCGGTGACTTCATCACGACAACGTGCGCCGAGGGTTTTAGATCGTTCAATATTCCGGACGACCTCAGTAGGAGTGCAGGAACAACGAGGCCGTCGACGCCGGTTTCCTTGTCCAGCGGATACGGCACCGGGCGCCTGGTCATGCTCAGTTGGTACACCGAGACCGATGGATAGTGCCACTGCCCCCGTTTGGCCCGCACGCGGAGGTCCCACAGCTGGGAGACGATACCGGAGAGCGTTTCAAGGAACCAGGCGGATTCCGTTGTACCGGAGGGGAAGATCCAACGGAAAGCAAAGGTTTCTTCACTCGGGAAGGATGATCCAGTGGGGCCTGACAGCGAGAGGGCTTCGGTCCCCGGATACTCGCGCCGTATGTTCTGCAGCAGGATTTCCTGCTTCGGATAGGCGGAGCCCGTTCGGACGAAATCAATGCCGACATGAAATCGCCGGCGCCCGCCCACCTGCATGTTCTCAAAAATCCTCTCGATGTCGCCGCAGCGCACGGCGTCTTCGCCGGTTCCGCATCTGCCGGCAAAGACCGCAGGCCGATGTCGATCGGGCATCACCGGGAGGTCCGGAAACACTGATTGTCTCTTGTTCGCAGCATTCTGTGACGCCTTGTCCAGTACGGATAGCAGTGCATCGACGATGGGACCGTCGTCGTGCATCGGTCCGAGCCGTTCCAGTACCGTCACGGCTTTCTTTCCGGATAGCACCTGACAGAGCTCCCGGCCTGGGAACGGACGAAACATCCGCAGGTTCACACAACCGGCCTTGGTCCCGCGTGTGCGCAAATGCTCGACCGTCGAGCAAACATGCTGGAAGAGACTTCCCTGAACGATCAGCACATACTCCGCATCATCGACACGATACGCGCCGAGGGGAGAAACGTCTCGCCTCGTTTGTGCGGCGTATTGGGCACACACTTCCGTCACAATGGGGCGCAGATGATCGAGGAAATATGGCTGTTGTCCGGCCAGTTCGTGGGAACGGGCGGTGCCGGCTTTGGAAACCCCGTGGGCAACCGGCTGATCCAGATGGAACCAGTTGGGAACGCGACGCCGGGTCTTTCCAAACAACAACCGCTGCGCAGGCGTCGGACAATCGATGAAATCGTCTGCGTCGCCCAGGAGCTGTTTCAGCATTTCCTCATCCGGCAGAGAGACATTTTCGGCCATACTCCAGGCATCTTCCACGGCTAGCACGACGGGAACGAGAGAAAGTTCGGCAACCCTGTGTCCGATCACTGTGAGATCCACCACGTCCTGCACACCGGAGGCGAATAGCAAAACCGAACCGGCGTCGGACAAGCCATGATAGACCCGATGGTCGAGGTTAGAACTTCTCCCTTCCCGCTCGCTACCCATAAACAAGTGCGCAACGAAAGGCAGATGCCGCCGGTCCGATTCGTTCCACAGCCCGGATACCGATCCCGCTGAGCGTTCATCGATAAGCGCGTGCGCTCTCAATCCGGCAGACGAGAGCCCCATGGCAAATGCCAGGCTCGATGCGTGTTCGGACGGACCGATCAAGGGCCGCCCGAACATATTCCGTGCGCCGGGCAACGGCGAGAAGGCCAGGCCCTCTCCGACGGCAGACTCCACCATGCTTACAGCCGTCGCGCCCGTCAGGACGAGGTGCTTGCCCAAGTGGGTATAAGGCCCTTTGGATGCGTTCATGGTCATTCTTCTTCCGGCAGAACTTCCACCCGGCCGATTGGCAGAGGGACCGTTCTGGCTTTCTTGAACTGCTGGCCTTCAAGCCAGACAATGGCATTCGTCGGACAACGCCGGATGGCCAGCGGGGAAGCCAGATCGTTCTTGCTGTAATCGATCACCGGCAGGTGGTTCTTCATCTCGATCAATCCCGGTGCGGCGTCGACGGCACATCGTCCGCAGGCATTGCAGGCGACGGAACAACGTTCCAGAGCCGCGTCCCCTTCGAGGAGAGAACGGCACTGGACGATCAGCTTGCGGCTCAGCGGCATGATGACGAAAAGACTTTTGGGGCAGATCTCCACACAATCGTTGCACGCGGTGCACCGGTCGACCTCGACCACCGGAAGACCGTCTTCATTCATGGTAATGGCACCGAATTCGCACACGCGTTCACAATCGCCGAGCCCCAGACATCCCCATACACAATCCTTGTTTCCGCCGGTCACCATCGAGACGCTGCGGCAGGTTTTCTGTCCGTAGTATTCCGCCTGATTGTGGCTTTCCTTGACGCCGCCCGCACACAACAACCGGGCCACACGCTTCTCTTCGAATCCTGCCTCCACGCCGAGGAATCCGGCGATCGACTCTACCGCGGCCGGGGAACTCACCGTACACTTTCCCGGCGTGGTTTCTTCCCGCACCAGACTTTCCGCAAACGCCCGACACCCGGGCCGGCCGCACGCGCCGCAATTCGATCCGGGGAGCATTTCCTCCACACGGTCGATCCGCGGGTCTTCGTACACCCGCAACCGCTTGTAAGCGACGGCCAGCAAGGAGGAAAACACCAATCCAAGTCCCACCATGATACCGACCGCCAGGATCGCTTCTGTGATCATTGTTCCATCTTGCGTTTTGTCCGGATCGTACTTTCGTTCAGGCGCTGACCGCGGCGCGCGGTGTTGGAATTCATCCGTTGAACGGGGCCGCGCGCTTCGTCAGTTCTTCGAGACCGGGTTCGCTCGGATTCAGCGGGGCACCGGGGTGGATACATTTGGCGGGGCATTTTTCTGCCGCCATGACCAGTTGAGCGAACGAGGCGGCATGCACATCCGCGAGATAGGCCTGTTTATTGGCGTCGTACTTGAAACAATTGGGATTCAAATTGGTGCATTCATTGCAGCTCGTACAGCGAAACGTCTCGATCCACGCCTCGGTCGTCACCAGGACTTCTTCCTCGGCCTCGACCGCGGATTCAGCGGGAATCGGTTCGGGAGTTTCCTTTGTTAGGGCGGCCTCGGTGCGTTTGATGGCCCTTTCTGCTGGCGGAGCCTCTATCAGGTCCAGATCCAACAAAACCGCGGACAGTCTTTCCAATGCCTCCCGTGCCGTTGTTTCACGAACCCGCTCTATCTCCCGGGCATGGACCTCTGCGGTCGCCGCCGATTCGCGCTCCTTCTCTTCCGCAAATTCCTTGCGTACCCTCTCGATCGCCCGTTCCGCATGATAGCTGTTAATGCCGCCCAGATCCTGGATGAAGTGCCAGAAGTCCAACCGCTCCTGCGCGAACAGGACCAGAAAATGCGTCGTCGCAACTTTGTGGAGAATCCCATGCGAATCCACCATCCAGATGAACGGAATCTTGGAATACGCTTCGCCCGGCGGCATTCTCAGGTATTCGGAGAACAGGACAAGATCATCTGACCAGAACGGACACGGGACAGGCAAGAATTGACCGGAGAAATGGGGATCCAATGCGGCAAAATCGGCAAATGTGAACGGCACCGGCACGCTGGACGGGCCATCGGGCACCTCGTAGGTCATCTCATACACCGGCCACTCCAATTCCGCATGCGGATTGGATTCAACATTGAAGCGGCTCCCCCATTGTTCGCCCTGCTGGCGATCGTAAGAGAATTCGGGAAAGGCCCTGCTTTCCAGACAGGCGCCGGCCCATACGTATGAGGGAAGTTCCGGGCGGTCATTCGGCGACAGAACGTAAAAGAGCGCTGGCCCGTTTCGCACCAGCCCGCGAGACAAGCCCTCGAAAAGCGCCCGCGGATGAATACCGGACGACTGAAGAACGAACGTGTTCCGATGCGAGACCGCCAGCGCTCCCAGTTCCTGCTGAAACGAAAACCTCAAGCCGGTTTCCGCCGCACTGTCGACGCGGTACTCGAATCCCGCATCCCGCTTGATTACCATGACCTTGATCGGCCGGTGAGATGAGAGCATCCTCGAGAAGTCCGCCAGTTCGCGGCCCATGACATCCTCGACGGGCACTACAAGGATGACCGGAGGACAGGATGCCATTTCCTCGTCGCTGAAGGATTGCCAGTCGAACCGAGAGAAATAGCCGTCGTGCACGTCGGGATCGTACCGGCCTTCGAGTTCGAGATGTGCCACGCGAACGGCAGCAACCAGCTCTGACAATAACCGCATGT
>JBBIJR010000027.1:0-41877 GCA_037445875.1 Bacteroidota bacterium
CCATCACGCGTTGCTCTAAAATATAATTAATATATTCAGATCAAAATAGACTGTAAATTTCTCAATGTCAAGGGTCGCTCGGACTCACGCCGTAAACGAAGAGTTCGGAGAGAAAGGAAAGAATGAGCGGGGCTCAACGGATAGCGGTCGAAATGAAAAGCAGGTCAGTATCAGATCCGATACAGCATCCAGTACACGGCCACACCGCTGACGGAGACGAACATCCACACCGGCCACACCCAACGCATGAGTCGGCGATGGAGCGCATACCGCCCTTTCAGCGCGTGCCAGACGGCGCGCAGGATAAACGGCGTCATCAGGGCGGCCAGGATCACATGAGGGATCAGTATCGCGAAGTACACCGGCCGGGTCCAGTCATGCCGGGGGTAAGGCACTGAGCCGATCTGTGCGTGGTATACCAGGTACGATGACAGGAACAATCCCGAGGAAACGAGTGCGGTCAACATGACCCGCCGGTGGCGGTCCCGGTTTCCCTGTCGAATCAGGACATGACCGTACGTGAGCAGACAGGCGCTGATCAGGTTGAGAGCGGCATTGAGCGTGGGGAGATCCGAAACGCTCATTCCATTGCCTTCTGCAGGCGTCGAAGGTCCTGCCGAAGGTCCGACAAATGCGTCGAGTCGTCGAAATCGTAATAGCCGCGAATGCGCCCGCGATCGTCCACGAGGATGAACTTGCTGCTGTGCAACGCGGGCAGTTCCCCTCCGAGACGAAAGGAGTGCTCTGACAGTCGCTGCACTTCGTCGATGGGACCACGCAAGAAGGCCCAGCGCCGGTCCGACGCGCCGAACCGCTCGGCGTACGTGCGCAGCACGCTCAGCGAGTCCCTGTCCGGGTCCACGGAAATGGAGACGAGCTGAATCCGTTCGTTGGTCTCATAATACCGATACAGTTCGGCCATTACGGCGCTCATCCTCGGACAGGGCCCCGTACAGTTCGTGAATATGAAATCCACCACGTTGAGCTTACCGAGCAGGTTCTTTTGCCCGAACGGCTCGCCCGACCGCTCCGTGAATTCGAACGGGGCCACTTCCCCGAAATCGGCCACCGTGTTCTTGATCTTTCCGTGATAATAGATCAGGGCTGCTGCCGCCAGTACAAGAACGAAAAATATCCCCAGGACGGCGACGTAGCGAGTCATGGGCTGCCGCTGAGGTGTCATATCGTATTTCCTTCCCGTCCGTACATGCGAAGAGCGAAGAGTGGATACCCTTCGCCCCGTTCATCCGGATGCCGAACGATGCTAATGTTTGGCTGTTGAATCCACCGGAGCGACCGCGCTGCCGGTCGACGTCTGCGTGCTGTCCGTTTGTTGATAGATGATGGCATTCGGTCTGATCGGATGCCCGACCGTCTCATAGATATCGGCCCGACGCAATGTGTCGAACATGGAGAATATAATGAACAACGCGAGAAAAAGCACGGAACCCGCGAAAATCGAAAGGTACATCTTGTTGTCGTATTTCAGATGCATGAAGAACAACGCGACGAGAATGGCCTTCGTAGCCGCGATCACCATGGCCACGACCAGGTTCCACGCTCCAAAATGTACGAAGGACACTGCGACGGTGACGATCGTCAGTACCAACAGTGCGCCGGCCACCGCCAGGTACGTCTGGACCGGGAGTACGTGCGGGGACCCGTGCGCTGCATGCTCAGATTTCATCGGATTCATCCTATCAAGTAAAAGAGTGGGAACAAGAATATCCAGATCAGATCGACGAGGTGCCAGAACAGACCGACCATCTCGATCGGGGTGTAGTACGCGCTGGAGAACCTGTTCTTGTGGGTGCGGTAGATCAGCCAACCGATCAGGCACATTCCGCCCAGCACGTGAAGGCCGTGCAGACCGGTCATGGCAAAATAGATGCTGAAGAAGATGTGTGGGTTGTTGCCCTGGATCCCCGTGAACGTGTAGAATTTCCCGGGCAGCTGGCCGACGTGAAATTTGTGGCTGTACTCGAAATACTTGACGACCAGAAACGTCGCGGCGAACAGGAGCGTGAAAACCAGATACAGGATCGCCCGCTTCTTGTTATCGAGCTGCATGCTGCGAATGGCCAGCGCCATGGTGAGCGAACTCGTGATGAGGACGATCGTATTGACCGTTCCCAGCCATACGTCGAGTTCCTTATGGGCGTTGAAGAACATGTCCGGGTTCCAGGACCGGTAGATGGCGTAGGCGCAAAAGAGGCCCCCGAACGTCAGTACTTCCGTGAGCAGGAACACCCACATGCCCAGCTTCGCCGACTCCCGCTGCTGCTCGGCATCGTTGAAGTGATGTTCCAGGAACGCCGGGTGCTCGGCCGCATGATTCATCGACATAGGCGGTTAGTCTCTCCTTGGTCTATTGTAACGATTACTGGTTTACCGTTTCTTTCCTGGGCACTTCGCGGCCGGCGGCATAGTCGAAGAACGTACTCTCGGCCTTGACCTTGTCGTAGTCGTACGGTCCGTGCACGGCGATCGGCGCGGCATCGAAATTGTGGTGCGGGGGAGGCGAGCTCGTCTTCCATTCGAACGTCAGGCCACCCCAGGGATTGGCTCCCGCCGGCCGGCCCTTGAAGATCGCATGGATCAAATAGACGCCCATGATGATGAAGCCCAGGCCGAGTATCCACGACCCCACCGAAGAAAAACCGTGCAGCGGCTGGAATTGGTCGAGGTAGGAATAGTACCGGCGAGGCATACCGCGCGTTCCCAGGATGAATTGCGTGAAAAAAGTCATATTGAATCCCACGAGCACCAGCGCCCAGGAAATGACCGCCCAAAACTCATTATACATGCGGCCCCAGATCTTGGGCCACCAGTAATGCAGTCCCCCCATGAGGGCCATCACCGTTCCCCCCATCATCACGTAATGAAAGTGCGCCACGACAAAATACGTGTCGTGCAGGTGAACGTCCACCGACAGCGCCCCGAGGAATATTCCGGTCAACCCTCCGATGGTAAACAGGAACAGGAACGAAAAAACCCACAACATGGGCGCTTTGAGGCTGATGGAGCCTTTGTACATCGTGGCCACCCAGTTGAACACCTTGATGCCGGACGGGATGCCGACGAAGAACGTGAGAAAACTGAAGATCATGGAGGACAGTTCCGACTGTCCCGACGTGAACATGTGATGGCCCCAGACGAGAAACCCGATGAGGGCGATCGCGAGACTCGAGAATCCCACAAACTTATATCCGAAGATATTCTTGTGCGAGAACGTGGCAACGAGTTCGCTGATGATGGCCATGCCCGGCAGGATCATGATGTAGACGGCCGGGTGCGAATAGAACCAGAAGAAATGCTGGAACAGCACCGGATCGCCGCCCATCGCCGGATCGAAAATGCCGATGCCCCACAGCCGCTCGAGCATCAGGAGCACCAGCGTGATCGCCAGCACCGGTGTTGCCAGTACCTGGATCAGCGCCGTCGCGTACAGACCCCAGATCATCAGCGGCATCTTGAACCAGGTCATGCCCGGCGCCCGCAGCTTGTGAACGGTCACGATGAAATTGAGGCCGGTGAAAATCGAGGAGAACCCGAGGATGAACACGGCCAGCGTCATGGAGACCACGGACGTGTTTGTGGTCGTGCTGTACGGCGTGTAGAACGTCCATCCCGTATCCACCGCGCCGCTGATCATCGAGTAAATGCCGACGAACGCGCCGAGCACATAGATGTACCAGCTCGCGAGATTGAGACGCGGAAACGCAACATCCTTGGCGCCGATCATCAGGGGCAGCACGAAATTACCGATGGCCGCCGGGATGGACGGGATGATGAAAAGGAACACCATGATCGCGCCGTGCAAGGTAAACAACTGATTGTACGTGTCCGCTTCGAACCAGTCCTGCTTCGGCGTCAGCAATTCGAGCCGCACGAGAGTGGCGAAGAAGCCCCCCAGCATGAACATGAACATGATCGCACAGAGGTACATGACGCCGATCCGCTTATGGTCCAGCGTCAGCAGCCAGGCCTTCAGGCCCGCGGGCTCATTCAGATAATTGCGTTCGGCAAAAACGGCGGTCGACATGGGTTATCCTTTATTTCTTTAACGTCTTGATATAGGCGATCAATGCGTCGATTTCCCGGTCCTTCAGGATGCCCTGGAACGTGGGCATGACCGGTTGGTAGCCGGCGACGACCTTCGCCTGAGGCTGCAGGATCGATTCGCGCACGTAGTTCTCGTCCACAACGATCTTCGAGCCGTCGGCCAATTGCACTTCGTGTCCGAATACCCCGAGGAAGGTTGGGCCCGTACCCGGTTTGCCGTCCACGCTGTGGCACGTCACGCAGGCCTTACCCGTGTAGAGCTTCGCACCGAATTCCTCCGGTGCCAGACCGGCTCCTATGTTCGCGTTGGCGTCCAGCCAGGCATTATACTCCACGTCCGTAACCACACGGACTTTGGCCAGCATTTCCGAGTGTTTGGTACCGCAGTATTCTGCACAGAAGATCTGATAGTCGCCTACAGCGGTTGCTTCAAACCAGAGGATCGTGTATCGGTTAGGCAATACGTCGCGCTTGACACGGAACTCCGGTACGTAGAAGCAATGAATCACGTCCTGCGAAGACGCGAGCAGCTTGACGGGCTTACCCACGGGAACGACCAATTCGTTAACCGTTGTGGCGCCCGCCGGATAGTCGAACGACCAGAACCACTTCTGCGCCGTCACTTTGATTTCGAGCGCGTCCTTGGGAGCAATGCTGAGGTTGATGTAACCGCGGAATCCCCAGATGAAGACGACAAACACGAGGATCGTCGGGATCACCGTCCACGTGATTTCAAGCGTGTTATTGTGCGGATTGATCGTATAATCGGGACTTTTCCGGCGGCGGTAGCGTATAAAGAAGAACAGCGTCGCAGCCACCACACCGACAAACAGCAGGACAGAAATCCAGTAGATGAAATAGAACAATGCATCCGTCTCTGCCGCCACGGTAGAATGGGCCGGCGGAAGCCAGAATGTGCCCTGGTCATTCATGTCTTCAGTTTCCCTTCGTTTCTCACTCTAACGGTAAAAAAAGAATTCACGCCGCTCTCCCGGCCGTTCTGTTCCTCCGGTCCCGCCGCCACAACACGAACAGAAAAGACCCCAGCACCAGTACCGTCACGACACCGCCCAGCTTCATTACGTTCTGCGCAAACAGCACGTAGCCTCGGGCCTGCGGATCGTAATGAAAGCAGTAGAGGATCAGACGGTCCATCGGCGTTCCGATCCGGCCCTCCGAAGCCTCCAGCAGGCTCAATCGAACATCCTGCGTCTTGTACTGCAATCCGTACAGATACCGGGAAATCCTGCCGTCTTCGGTCAGGACAAACACCACCGCAGGATGCGCAAATTCGTCTCGTTCCCGAATGTAGTAGTACTTGAATCCCAGAGCGTCGGCGATCGCATGGATCGAGCTGTCCTGCCCAACCATGAATCGCCAGCCCTCGTCGATCGAGGGTTTCGATATGTATTCGAGATAACTTTTCTTCTTTGCCGCCGCCAGTTCCCGCGTCTCGGTCGGGTCGATGCTGAGCGTAAGCATCTGAAACTGCTCACCCGGCTTCCACTCCATCGCCTTGACACTTTCCGCGATCCCGTTGAGTACGAGGGTGCACAACATCGGGCATTCGTAGTAGGCCAGCGTCAGGATCACCGGCTTGCCGCGGCCGAAATACGTCCGCAGCGGCACCTGTTCACCTGCGTCGTTGGTGAACACGAGGTCCAGCGGAACCCATCGGCCCGCGTGTTCCTCCACATCGATCCCGCGGAGAGCCGGGTCGTTTTCCGTCACGACCTGGCCGCGGGCGGCACTCAGCGTCAGTTGTAAAAGAACAAATACCGAGCAGGAAAAACGAATCACACTCTGCTTTCTATTTCCGCGCGCCCCCGGACCGGTCGGCGCTCTGTCCGATGCGCGACTTGAACGCCTCGTCCGCCATCAATTCCATCGCGCGACTGACCGGAATTTGATAAATCTGTTTCGAGGAATCAAGGAGCTTGTATGAATTGAGGATTTGTTCCTCTTGTGCTCTCAATTCACGCAACGGGGCCGATTCCGGCCTGAGGACCGACTCATGATACTGCTGTTCCTTGGTCATGATGAAGACTTCAACCACACCCAACACCATCGCCGCCATGAGTACGACGGTCAGTATCGCGAACCCGATGATCTTGACCGGATTCGCATCTTCCTTTTCGTACCCGGCCTGCCGGGATTCCTCCGACACATCCATCGATTTCTTTTCTTCACTCATGCTTCATCTCTCTAATGAATGACGTGATTGAGGGACCCGCCAAGATTAGGATCCTTGACAGGGACGAGCGGATGCCGGGACAGGTGCAGAAACATGTACCAAAGGAAGATGCCGCCGATGCCGAGCAGCGTCACCGCATCCAGCCAGGAGGGACTGAAGCCCTCCGAATGCAGGTTGGGCATAACGGCCCAGTATAAGTCCATCCAATGCATAGCGATCAACCAGGCGGCAATGATGCCGAGCGTCGGCAGGTGGCGTTTGGTGGCCCTTGGGATCAGCGCCAACCACGGTATCATGAGGTAGCCGAACACCAGGAGCAGGCTGACGTCCTGCCACGAACCGGTCCACCGTTTGAGATAGTACACCGTTTCCTCGGGAATGTTCGCATACCAGATCAGGAAGTACTGCGAGAAGGATATGTACGCCCAGAAGATCAGGAAGGCAAACATCAGCCGGCCCAGGTCGTGGTAGTGGTCCACCTTGATCGTCTCGCCGAGCACACCCCGGCTTCGCAGAAGCATGGCCAGGACGGCGGTGAAACAGAGAAAGGTCAGGAGGCCGCCTGCAAAAAACCAGACCCCATAGATCGTCGAATACCAGTGAGGCTCCAGCGACATCAACCAGTCAAAGGCCGCGTACGTCGAGGTAAGAGCAAAGAGGATCATACCCGGCGCACTCACCGTGAGCATGCGTTTGGAGGTGTCCTCGCCGCGGTCCTGCTGCAGCGAGTACCTGTGAAGGAGCCACGCGAGCACGAACCAGATACCGAAGTACACGACCGTGCGAACGACAAAAAAGGGCGTATTGAGATAGCCGGCTTTGCCCTGCAGGATCGGGTCGTGCTCCACGGCATCGTGATCGCTCCAGTGGTACAGGTCGTGCATCCCGAACAGCAGCGGAAGGAAGAACACGAACATCATCGGCAGCGCCATCATGACGCTCTCACTCAACCGGCGCAGTACGATGCTCCAGGTAGCGCCCACCATATGATGCAGCAGCGTGAAGAACAGGCCCCCCAGCCCGATCGACGTCCAGAACGCGAAGCTCACGAGATACGAGTGAAAAAACTGCCTGGCGTCCGCGAAGTAACCGGCCGTGCTCAGGGCCAAACCGACGATCCCGACGCCCAGCGACAACATCCCGAAACGTCCCTTGTCGATCAGTTGATAGGTTTCCGTGTTGATCTTCATGGTCTTTTACTTGAGGTCCTTTCGGATTTCGAGTGGAACGTCCGCCAGGGTTGTGTGTTGGCTCCGCTGCAGGGCCCGGATATAGGCCACAATCGCCCACCGGTCTGCGACGGGCACCTGAGACTTGTAGGAGGGCATGTTCCGGATACCGTTGCTGATCACGTCGAACAAGTGTCCATCGGGCTGGCCGCGCAGCAGGTCGGTGTGAAAGCTCGGCGGCGGCAGGTAACCGCGCCTCACGACGATCCCGTTACCGACGCCGGTCTGACCGTGACAGGGAGAGCAGTAGATATTGTACCGCTCCTGCCCGCGTTTGAGCAGTTGCATAGAAGTGGCCACCGGCGAAGCTTTCACCAACTGACCTTTGGCGTCGCGGCCGAGATAGTAGACCGGATCGTCCCGGAGTTCACCGATCGCGACCGTCCCGGCCGGCGGCACCTGCATGGTGGCCCCGTTGGAAAAGAACTCACCCTGCGCCTGCGCTTTGTACTTCGGCTGTTTGTCCATGTTCGGATTCAGGTGGATCGGCGGCTGATCCGAGGGCCGGCCCTGGCATCCCGCCAGGACGAGCAGTCCCACCCATGTCGGTAACGTTCGCATCAAGAGTTTCATTCGTCTCCTAGTACCTCCACGTTCTTCCCGCCGATCGAGGCAAGGAAAGCCTTGACTCTGGCCTCGTCATACTGCGGATCGTCGGACTGCACGCTGACAAAGAAGCCGTCGGTCGTTACCCGCTCAAAATTTTTCGACCGGAACAGCGAATGGTGCAGCCTCGGCAGGCGATTGAGGGCCATCATGCCCAGCACGGCCGTGATGGCACCGGTCAAAACGCCCATGGCGAATATCGGCGGGGCGTACGCCTGATAACTGAAAAACGGCTTGCCCGAAATGACCAGTTTGTAGTCGACCGCGCCGACGTAGTAGGTCAACCAGATCATGAAAAACACCGCGCTGAACGCACAGGCAAAGACGATGAAGGCCAGCGGAGACCGTTTGATCCCCATCGCGCGGTCCATGCCGTGGATCGGGAAGGGGGAATGGCAGTCGAACTCCCTGTAACCCGCATCGCGCAGCTTCTCGGCGGCGGAAAACAGCGCAGCGGCTCCGTCAAACTCCGCCAGCACGATGGACGGCCCGGCCGCCGCTACTTGTTTGGTTTCGCTCATGATTCCAAATACCCCGTCCGCTAAATTAATGTTTGCCGTTGTGGCGATGCGGGTCCGCCTGCGGCAGGACGCCTTTGACCTCGGCCGCGGCGATCATCGGTACGTAACGCAGAAACAACAAGAACAGCGTGAAGAACAAACCGAACGAACCGATGAACGTAAACCAGTCCCACACCGTCGGAGAGTAGTATTCCCACGACGAAGGCAGATAGTCCCGGGCCAGCGTCACGATGATCACGAAGCGCTCGAACCACATGCCGACATTGATCAGGATCGATGCAGCGAAAAGCACGGGTATGCTGGTGCGCAGTTTCCTGGACCAGAAGATCTGGGGCACCACGACGTTGCAGAAGATCATGCTGAAGTACGACCACCAGTACGGCCCGAAGGCGCGGTTGATGAACGCGAAGCGTTCGTATACGTTGCCGCTGTACCACGCGATAAAGAATTCGCAGCTGTAGGCGTAGCCCACCATCATGCCGGTCACCATCATGATCTTGGCCATGTTCTCCAGATGGTACATCGTGATGATGTTTTCCATCTTGTAGATCTTCCGCGCGATCACGGCCAGCGTCATCACCATCGCAAATCCCGAGAAGATGGCGCCCGCAACAAAGTACGGCGGGAAGATCGTCGTGTGCCACCCCGGCAGGATACTGGTGGCGAAGTCGGTACTGACGATGCTGTGCACCGAGAGCACCAGCGGCGTCGAGAGGCCAGCCAGGATCAGATAGGCCATTTCGTAATGGCGCCATTGCTTGTTGCCGCCGCTCCAGCCCAGGGACAGGATGCCGTAGACGATCTGCTTGGAACGCGTCTTCGCCCGGTCCCGCAGCGACGCGATGTCGGGAATGAGCCCGACGTACCAGAAGAGCAGGGAGACCGTGAAGTATGTGCCGACGGCAAAAAAGTCCCACAGCAGCGGACTGCGGAAATTAGGCCACATGTTCATCTGGTTGGGGACCGGTGCAAACCAGTAGGTCACCCAGATACGCCCGACGTGGATGCCGGGAAACATGAGGGCACAGATAACGGCAAAGATGGTCATGGCCTCGGCGAATCGGTTGATCGACGTTCGCCATCTCTGCCTGAGCAAAAAGAGGATGGCGGAGATCAACGTGCCTGCGTGGCCGATACCGACCCAGAACACGAAGTTGACGATGGCCAGTCCCCAGCCCACGGGGCTGGTAATGCCCCAGATGCCCGTACCCTCCCAGATCAGGTAAGAGACCGCAATCAGCAGGAGCAGCAGGCCGGCGCTGGCCGCCGCAAACGCTCCGTACCAACTCTTCGGCGGCTTGTTCTCGACCACCTCGCTGATCTGCTGGGTGATCGACGCGAACGTCGGGTTCCCCATGATCAGGGGCGCTTCATCCATTTTTGTTATCGCACTCACCGTCGTGTTTCGATTTGGTTGAGAAATGCAGGTTAATTATCCGGCCACCGGTTGTTCCAGGTCCGGGTTGGGATTGCGCAGCCTCGCGAGATACGACGTGCGCGGCCGAACGTTCAATTCTGCAAGCAATTCGTAGTCCCGATTCGCCTGCTTGATCCGTGCCACACGGCTTTCCGGATCGTTGAGGTTGCCGAATACGATCGCCTGGGTCGGACACGTCTGCTGGCACGCCGTGACTACTTCGCCGTCCCGGATCTCGCGGCCTTCTTTCTTGGCTGCGATCCGCGCGCTGCTGATACGCTGAACGCAGTAGGTACACTTCTCCATCACGCCGCGCATCCGGACCGTTACGTCGGGGTTCCGAACCAGTTTCAGAATCTCCGGACTGTCCTCCTGCATGAAGCCGGAAGTGCCGGGATTGAATTCCAGAAAATTGAATCGCCGTACTTTGTACGGACAGTTGTTGGCGCAGTATCGCGTGCCCACGCAGCGGTTGTATACCATCACGTTGAGGCCCTCCTTGTCGTGCACGGTGGCCGCCACGGGACAGACCTGTTCGCACGGAGCGTTCTCGCAGTGCTGGCACGCGACGGGCTGGAAGGCCACGTCCGGCTCGTCCACGGATCCCTTGTAGTAACGGTCCAGTCGAATCCAGTGCATCTCGCGGCCCATCAGCACCTGCTCTTTGCCCACGACCGGGATATTATTCTCGCTCTGGCAGGCGACCGTACACGCGTTGCAGCCGATGCAGGCATTGAGATCTATGCTCATGCCCCATTGATAACCCTTGTCGTACGCATGAGCGTCGTAGATGGAGACAGGCTTGCCGTCCTTGTCCTTGAGGCCTTTGAAGCCCGGCAACACGACGTCGTTGGAGGCGAAGTCCGGGTTCTTTCGGTATTGTTCGAGGGAAGCCTCGCGCAGGACCGTGGGCGCCCGTCGGGCGATCTCGTTGGAGGCGAGGGTTTCGGTTTCGAGGCCGCCGTGGTCCTGCACGCTGGCGATGGGATACGTCCGGTCCAGACGCGCTACCCGCAAACCGCCGTCGAAGTACGGCGCGGTGGACGTTCGCAGAGCGTACGTATTGACACCGACGCCATCGCCGATGCGCCCGGCCGCCCTTCGGCCGTACCCTAGCGCCACCGTGACCGTATAGTCGGCCTGTCCGGGCTGGATCCAGATCGGCATATCGATCTCCCGGCCCTGGTACTGCAGTCGCAGCATTGGCTGGTGATTCTGGCCATCGCGCAGACCCTGGGAAAGTTTCAGCTCTTTCGCCGTCGTCGCGCTGATCAGGGCGACGTTGTCCCACGCGACCTTTGTGATCGGGTCCGGTAGTTCCTGCAGCCAGCCATTGTTCGCGTATCGTCCGTCGAACGTCGAGGCCGACGGTCTAAACACGATTTCCATGTTGTCCAATCCCGGGAGCGACACGGCGGCCATGAGGGCTTTCAGGGCGCCGGCGATGGCGGCCCCGTTCACCTTCGGCGACACGGCGGGCAGGGCGCTGTCTGCAAGAAGTCCGTCGTGCAATACGCGGCGCCAGTCGTGCTCAAAGTTCGCTGCTTTCAAATACAACGACCAGGTCGCGCGAACGGACTCATACCCGCTGACTTCCGTTCCGGTCGTAAGCAGCGACAACAGTTCAATGGACGAATGCGCCCCGAAGAGCGGATCGACCATCGGCTGGACCACGCTCAACGTGCCGTCCGCCGCACGCACGTCACCCCAGCTTTCGAGAAAATGACTCTGCGGAACGTGCCAGAGGCAAAGCCGCGATGTTTCGTCCGCGTGCGTGGAAAAGTGGATGGCCGTTCGGACATTGGACAAGGCGGCTTCAAAATTGAGATCGGCCGGCGCGTCGTATGCCGGATTGCCGCCGAGGATTACGAGCGACGTCACGTTGGCAGAATTCATGTCATTGACCAGGGCGGCCAGATCGGAACGGTTCGGCAGTGCGGCGTCCTTGATCTCGCGGTAGATAATCGTGGAACCTTCGTTCTGGAGGGCGCGGTTCATGGCATACACGAGTGCGTGCACCTCCGGGGGCTGTTGATAGCCGGCCACAATGATCCCCGCTCCGCGGGCGCGGACCAGATCCCTGGCCACGGCTTGTATCCACTCATGCTCCAGCGCAATACCGGAAGGCACATCTACTCCGGACATGCCTTCCACGACCGCACCTTCCGCTGTCAGTGCCCGGGCGACGGCCAGGGCCAGAGCGGCCACGTGGCTGCCCGGCAGCCTCAGCCGATGGTCCGCGGCGCTGCCCGTCACGGTGAACGTGCTCTCCGCAACGTAGAGGCGGTTCATGGAATCCTGCTCCGTCTTGATCCGCCGCCCGTCGGAGAACCCGCGCGCTGCTGAAATGCTGTCGGTGCCCGTGTACAGGAAGTCCGATTCGAGGGACAAAATGACGTTCGCCCGGTCGTACCGGTAGACCGGCTGCAGGGTGGCTCCCGTGGCCAGCCGCAGCCCCTCATAAATATTCTCGTCGCTTACCGGTTCGTACGTCGCCCATCTTGCGCGCGGAAAGGCCTTGAGGAACTCGGCCTTAAGCCGGGCGAGTGTCGGCGATACAAACGATCCGCTCAGCACCGCCAGTCCGGCGCCCTGGTCCTTGATGTACGCCGCATAGAGGTCCCGCCACGCAGAGACGAAGTCCGGCCAGGAGCTTTCTTTGCCCTCCTTGAGTACGGTCTTCGAACGGTCCGGGTCGTACAGGTCGAGGATCGAGGCCTGCATGAACGCGTGAGCGGCGCCGAGCGAGCCCGGGTGCCCGGGATGACCGTCGACCTTGGTCGGACGTCCTTCGTGCGTTGTCACCACCAGCCCGTACGCGGTCGTCCCGAACGGCATGGCCGTCGCGAACCGCTGGGCCACGCCCGGAACGATTTCTTCCGGCTTCACGACGTACGGGATGATCTTCTCGACAGGCCGGCGGCATCCTGCCAGACCGGCAAAGGCAAGGGACGCGCCCATCAGTGACAAGAAATTTCGGCGCGTAATCGGGTGGGTCATCTCCGACGCGTGCTCCGGAAACTCCCGCTGCACGATCGCCTGAAATTCCGGCGTGTCGGCCAGATGGTCGAGGCTGCGCCAGTATTTGTCGCCGGCCGATCCCTGATCGTGGTTCATCGATGACATGCTGTACAATCCTCTGATGGGGCTATTCTTCTCTCTTCTTTGATGCGCGCCGCGAAGGCCAATTGTTCCTTGGGCGGCTGCCAGTTCATTTTCGTGATTTCGCTTGCCGGACGGAGGTGATGATCCGGGTTCCGGTGACAGTCGAGGCACCAGCCCATGCTCAAGGGCTGCATCTGCTGGACCTCCTCCATTTCGGCGATGTTGCCGTGGCAGGATTCGCAGCCCACGCCGGCATTCAAATGGATGCTATGGTTGAAGTACGCATAGTCGGGGGTCTTGTGTACACGGACCCACGGAATAGGCTGGCCGGTGGCCCAGCTTTCGCGCACCGGCAGCAGCTTCTCACTCTGCGTAAGGATCAGATTGTGGCAGTTCATGCAGGTCGCCGTCGGGGGAACCATCGCCACGGGGGAGACTTCCGCGCCTACGTGGCAGTACCGGCAGTCGATGCCCAGATCGCCTGCGTGCAGCTTGTGGCTGTACGGCACCGGCTGTTTCGGCCGGTATCCAACGTCGGTGAACATGGGAGAGCCATAGTACCAGAAGAAACCCGTGAGCGCCGCGCCCAACAGCAGGACGCCGGCCGCCACCAGAGGCGGGACCCGGTTGCTCCACTTCGGAAAAATCTGAGCCACACCCAATCTCCTTTAGCTGGACAAAGTTACATCTTTCACAAGCCGGGACACGCTCCACGGTCACACAAATTCACCCATCGGGCAATACTATGGCTCATGGAACAACAAACGATGTGTCGATCACTGAAGTGCCGGCGCCCTTCGAGGTGCTGCGGTCGGTAAGCAAGAGCGCCAAACGGCGAAAAATATAAAAGCCGACCTCCTTACATGCAAGAAAAAACTCTCTATGGTTCAGAAATCCGGCGGCGCGAGGCATCATCCGATCACCGGAACGAAGAGGTAGCGGTCGACGATCATGGACAGGAAGAGGGCAAACAGATACAGGATGGAAAAGCCGAAGAGTGCGCGGACCCGCCTCTCGGTCGGGTCGTGCAGGGCGGCGTGAGTTTTTCGCAGGAACAAATAACCGAGGATGCCGGCAGCCGCGAAGTACAGGAGTCCGGCGCCGAAGAACACGAGCACGAGACTCAGGGTCACAAGGGCGATGGCGTACGCCCGCATTTGCCGAAGCGTGCGATCGTCGCCCTGCACTACGGGCATCATGGGGAGTCGCGCCTTGACGTAATCGTCCTTGCAATAGAGCGCAAGCGCCCAGAAATGGGGCGGCGTCCACAAGAACACGATACCAAACATGATCCACGGCGCCACGGCCATCGAGCCCGTCGCGGCCGTCCATGCTCCGACCGGCGCCATCGCACCGGCGGCCCCTCCTATCACTATATTGTGCGGAGTCGTGGGTTTGAGATACAGTGTGTAGAAAAGACTGTAAAAGAGGATCGTGGCCAGAGAGAGGACAGCCGTGAGCAGATTGAACACCCACGCAAACAGCACCACTCCTATCGCACCGATCGCGACGGAAAAGACCAGCGCATGCAACGGGGTCAGTTCCCCCATCGGCAGCGGCCGCCGTTCCCGCGTGCGCGCCATCCTCCCGTCGATGTCCCTCTCGAAGAACTGATTGAGCGCGTTGGCGCAGCCGCCGGTGAGGTACAGTCCCACGAGGACGGCCGCAAACTTCGCCGGTTCCTGCACGAGGCTCCCTTCGACCAGTAACGCGGTTGCCCCGGTGAACAGCACCAACAGCATGATCGTCGGCTTGGTGAGTTTCACGTAGGCTGTCAACACGGCCTTCATTGGCTATCCACTTTCACACGAGCATTCGGGCAACGCGTCATGCCGCACACCCGGACGCTGCCGGCAATTCGGATATTAAGATAGTTCTAATGCAATCAATAACTTGAATCTCAGGCGGGCCAATCTATCAAATGAGCCCCTGAGATGCAAACAGAATCTTCCTTGCCTGTGGGTTCGCTTATTCTTTTGACACTGTTCTCCCGCATGAGTACATTCGCCGGAACCCATCCATCCTAAGAGGAGGACTTGTCATGAAAACTCCAACCAGAACGTGTTCGCTGCTGCTGCCACTCGCGTTTGCGGTCTCCTCCGTCTTCGCGGGACCGGGCGACTGGCGGCAGGTCGGAAAGCCCGGCGCCTGGGCGCTCACGATCGCCGGAGCAACGTTGGGGGGAAATCTCTACACGGTGGAAAGCAGCGGCGCTCTGTACGTTACCTCGCCGGCCACGGGCCAGTGGCGTCAGATCGGCAAGAACGAATTCGGCAACACGATGTTCATGTTCGCCGGAGCGTCCTATCTTTACACGATCGAGACCGACGGATCCCTGTACGAAGTTCATCCGAATGACGGCACGTGGCGGCGGCTCGGCAAGGCGGGCGAGTGGAAGCTCACCATCGCGGGAACCGTGATCGGCGATCGCCTGTATACGGTGGAGAACACCGGCAATCTGTACGAGACCGACCTGTCGAGCGGCGTGTGGCGCCAGATCGGCAAGGCGGAATTCGCCGCCACACGGTTCATGACCGCCATCGGCGGAATGCTCTACACGATCGAAACGTCCGGGTCGCTGTATCGCGTCAATCCGTCCAACGGTTCATGGGTCCAGGTCGGCAAGAGCGGGGCCTGGGTCAAGACGATCGCGGCCGTCGGCGGGCCGGCCCGGCTGTACACCGTGGAGTCGGACGGCGTGCTCTACGAAACCGACCCCGCCAACGGCGTCTGGAACATGATGGGTAAGCCGGAATTCGTCAACACGCGGTTCATGTTCTGCATCGGCGACCTCCTCTATACGATCGAGAAGGACGGAAGCCTCTACGAGGTCAAGACGCGGTAGGCGGGACGTTACGGGCGTCGGTGAAGCTCCATGTAAGGAAAAGAAACCTCGCGCCGTAACCTGATTCCGTGCTCGCGCTTGCCCCCATGATGAACCGTTCTGATTCATCTTGGTATCAATATAACACTCACGAACACGCGTGCGAAAACATCCTGAGCATACGTCGGGCAACCTTGAAAAGTGTCGGCATTGCCACGAGTTTTAGCTTGTGGAGATCATTGGTGAAAGAGGTAATGTTGGTTTTTACCGAACCATCCGGGGCTGAAGGCCTCAGTCATTCTTTTCCGCCTTTCATGTCTCACACAAATCGCAACGATCCTTACCCTTGCCACGAGCTTGGAAAGGGGAGCGTGAGAGGTGCGTTCGCCTGCACCGATCTCTTAGCAAGGAAGGGAACAGGGTAAGGTTCGAGATTGTGACGCCTTCCGCCCAAATTCATCGCCCCGTTTTCGGGGCTTGCTCCATCGCGGCAGAGCTACCCTTGACTTTAAAGGCAGGAATCTATACTTTCCACAGCGTTTTTCATCAATTCGCTCCGTTTTTCTTCCATTTTCATGCAGTTTAGAAAGGATTTTGATCGCTGATGGCGGGTTTAGGTGATTTTAGGACGGGCATGACCATATTGATGGACGGCAATTTGTACCTCGTGACGGAATTTGCCCATCGCAACCCAGGAAACTGGCGCGCGTTCGTCGTAGCCAAACTGAAGAACGTGAAGACCGGACGCGTGATCGAAAAGACATTCCGTTCGCACGACAAGCTCGAAGAGGTTCGCACGGACAGCAAGGAAATGCAGTTCCTCTACTCCGACGGCGACATGATGCATTTCATGGACAACACGACGTTCGAGCAGGTGGGAATTCCAAGCGAGACCATCGGGGAGGCGGCCCACTATCTCAAGGAAGGCGTCACGCCCAAGATCCTCTTTTACCAGGGCAACGCCGTCAACATCGAAATGCCGATCACGGTCGAATTGAAAGTGGCCGCCACGATGCCCGGCATTCGCGGCGATACGGTCACGGGCGGGACCAAGCCGGCGGAGCTGGAGACCGGGTTCACCGTCAACGTGCCGCTTTTCATCAACGAAGGCGATATGGTCAAAGTAGACACGCGCACCGGCGAGTATCTCGAGCGCGTCAACAAGTAATCGTCTGAGCACCAACAGGAGTGCCGTTCATGGACCTTAACGAACTCAAGAAGCTGATCAAGATCGTGGACGAGTCCAACGTCAGCGAAGTCGAGATCGAACAGGACCAGACTAAATCGAGGGGCAAACTCCGCATCCGGATCAGCAAGATCAACGGCCTCGCCGCGATGACGATGGTTCCGCAGAACCAGCCGCCGGTGTTCCTCCAGACGCCTCCCGCCCTGCAGCAGGCGCCGCCGCCGCAGGTCCAGTTCGAGAGCCAGGAGACCATCGAGCGCTCCCACGCCGAACGTCCGCTCGACGTCGTAGACAAGGGTAATTTCGTCGAGGTCAAGTCCCCCATCGTGGGCACCTTTTATCGTTCTCCCGCTCCGGACGCCGATCCGTACGTCCAGGTCGGCACCGCCATCAAACCCGGCCAGACGCTCTGCATCATCGAGGCGATGAAGATCATGAACGAGATCGAGTCGGAAGTCGGCGGCAAGATCGCGAAGATACTCGTCGAGAGCGGCCAGCCGGTCGAATACAATCAAACCCTCTTTCTGATCGATAAAGGCTAACGGTCCCCCGCCCGGCATGTCGCTTCGCTGGAAGATCGGGCTCGGCGCGCTGCTGGGCCTGTGGATCCTGACAGGCGGTTACGGGCTGTGGCGCCTTCATTCCCTCCACGTATTTCTTCATCAAACCGCGGACACGTCAGCGCAACAGTGGCGCCTGGTGTTCAGCTTGCGCGATGCGCTCCGGACGCAGGAACGGATCGTCGAGCGGTGGATGGTCGGAGAGCCGATCGGTGCGGATGACCGGGAGCAGTGGTCCCGATCGGTCACGGAGTCCGTCGCAGCGGTGGATTCGCTCCGTGCGCTGTCCGACCGGCAGGAGAACGATACAGGCTTCGAGGTTCCGGATACTCTGCACGCGCTTGAATTGCTGAGTGCGATTCGCGATCGCGAAACGTCGTTTGCAGGGATCAGGTGGACGGGACGGAGCGCATCGGTCGGCTCACTTCGCGCCCGTGTCGATTCCGCCCGTCGAGATCTGGCTCTCCTGGAAGAACGAGTCGAAATCGATCAGAACCGGCGGATGCGCGCGGCCGGCCGTTCGGCCCGGACGATGGCGGGGGTCGAGTACGGTTCCCATACCCTAATGCTGATCGTGATCCTGGTCCTGCTGGTGCCGCTCCTGCGTCTGACGGCCACGATCGGCCGTCTGAAGAACCTAACCGTCCGATACGCCCGCGGTGAATTCGACCGGGGCATCGAGGCCTCCGGACCCAACGAGATCAGAGAATTGATCGTCTCGTTCCACGCCATGGGCGAGCAGCTCCAGGAACTCGACCACCTCAAGTCGGAATTCTTCAACAAACTCGTGCACGACTTCAAGAGTCCGCTGGACAACATCAAGCAGTCTGCCGATGTCCTGCTCGAAGATGCCGCCGGGAACCGCCTGGAACCCCAGCAGCGCGAGTTCCTCGAAATCATCAAACGCAGCGCGACCAATCTGCGTACGATGGTCCAGGATCAGCTCACCGAATCCAAACTGCTGGCCGGCAGGACGGAACTGCACTTCGATCGTCTCGATATCAAAGGCCTTATCCTGGACCGCATCCAGTTGCAGAAACCGACGGCGAGCGCGCGGCGGATCCGGTTTGCCGTCAAGTTCACGGACGCGCCCTTCCTGCTCGCCTGCGACCGCTCCAGGATGGGACGCGTCGTGGACAACTTGCTGTCGAACGCGATCAAGTACTCTCCGGACGCCTCCACGATCACGGTCGAATTGGATGACCGGATCGAGGGTATGATCGAGTTCCGCATCATCGATCAGGGTCCCGGCGTCCCTGCGAACATGCAGGACAATATCTTCCAGAAGTACGTGCGGCTGCCCGGCTCCCTGCCCGGCACGGGGCTCGGGCTTTTCACGGCAAAGTACATCGTCGAGCGCCACGGCGGCCAGATCTGGGTCAAGAGCCGCGAGGGCAAAGGCTCCTCGTTCCATGTGCTTCTTCCCGTGACACCCGACTTCGGGGATGTGGCACGATGAGGCTTAGACGCAACCGAGATCGCGGGGTTGTCCTAAAAATTCTTGCGGCGCTCTGCGGCTGTCACGTGGCTCTCACGGCATCCTGCGGCACAGGAACCATAATTTCCGTTGATAAATAGACCCATTTTCCATAAGCTTTCGTCAGCACGATCATTTCCAATAGGAGAGGTGTTCTATGGCCGGAGCATTGACGATCACGGCGTGTTTGGAGGGCAAGAAGAAAGGACTTGCCTACGGCAACCGTCTGATCCTTCCGTTTCACTGCCGCATGGTCAGCATCACCGTTGGGCTCGGCATGTCCACCATTGCCCCGCCGGACGTGTATTACGATTTCTCGCCCTCCGATCGCGACGTGTGGATCATCGAGGAGGACCAGTACACCAGCATCTATTTTCAGACCCGCAAGAACCTGCCGGCGGAATTCGGCAAGTATCAGGGCGGCGTGATCATCGAGTGCTGCGAGAAGACCGCCGACATTTTTGATTTCGGCACCCATCGGCGCCTGCGGCTGAGGTTCCGCGACGACCAACCGACGGTGACCGTCGAGGCGGTCTGACCGGTATCCCCCCATGCTTTGGAGAACATCCGTGCCGTCCCGCGCGGATGTTTTGCTTTCCGGCCTCCCCCCAAAACGAAAGGACGTGCAGCGGAAACCGCTTATGACGAACAGGATGTGCATGTGACCGATCGCCCGACGGATAACGGGGCTTTGCACTGCGGTCTACGGTGTCTGGCCCTCGCCGTGCTGATGGGAAGCGCCTGCGGACCCGACGACCGGAGCCGTACGGAGCCCATCGACAAAGGTGTACGTCACATCGTGACCCACCTGGCGTCCGTGCCCAACCTGGTCCATGTCATCGAGGTCGACCTCGGCGAACCGTCGGTGGAACTGGCTGTCGTCAAGGCCGGCAACCGTTTGCGGGACATCCGACCGCTCTCCGTGATCGTCAGGGAACAAGTCGCCGGACGGACCGTGATCGCGGCGATCAACGGCGACTTTTTCTCGCAGGAAGGCATCCCGTCCGGGGCGCAGTTCTCCGACGGCCGCATCGTCAAGGACGGTCCGGAGAACTGGTATGCGCTGGCGATCACCGCCGACCGCCGCTTCTTCGTAGATCGGGTGCACTTTACGGGCGTACTGCTCGATGCCGGCGGCGGGGCCCTGTCGATCGATGGGTTTAACCGCCCCCGCCAGACGGACGAGGTGATCCTGTACAATTCTTTCTTCGGAGCGGCTACCAATACCAACCAGTACGGATCGGAGATCACGCTCCGCATCGACTGGCACCAGGCATGCCTGGGCGATACGATCGTTGCGGAGGTGGTGTACGTCGACAGCGCCAGGGGAAACAGCCCGCTCTACGACAGTGTGGCGGTGGTCTCGGCCCACGGCCTTCGCCGCGATTTCCTGCACGGCCTCAAGGCCGGCGATCGGGTCCGCCTCGTGCAGCAGGCGGTCCCGTTCTACGGCCGGTTGAAAAGCGTGATCGGTGGATTTCCGCTCCTGGTAAAGAACGGCAAGAACGTCGTCCTCCGCAGCGACCACGCGGGCGGGGAATTCGCGCAGAGCAATTCGGCCCGTACGGCGATCGGGTTCTCCAACAACGAACGCAAGCTCTTCCTCGTGTGCGTGGACGGAAGCCAGCCGAATTACAGCGTCGGCATGGGCCTCTCCGAGCTGGCGGACTTCTTGATCGAACTCGGCTGCGAACAGGCGATCAACCTCGACGGCGGTGGATCGAGCACCCTGGTGGTGGGCCGTCAGGTGGCCAATCGGCCTTCCGAGGCGGGCACGGAGCGGGCCGTTTCCAACGCGCTCGTACTTTACCGAACGGAACGGCCGCGATGAACGAGCCCCCCAAGCGCACCCAGCGCGACCCCTATCGCCTGACGGCCAATATCAAGGCCGGTCTGTTCGCACTCGCGATCCTCATCATTTTCGGTGTGCTGGCGTACACGCAGTATATCGTCGAGCTTCTTCGGGAGGATTCGCGGCACATCGTGCGCATCTACACGCAGCTGATCGGACGCATCGGCCAGGAGGACCCCAACGCGGAGTACAGCTTCCTCTTCGACGAGGTCATCAAGCGGATCGATTTCCCCATCGTCAATACGGACGCCGAGGGCAACCCCATTTCCTGGCGCAACATCGACGACGTACCCAACGACAGCCTCACTTCGCTCAACGTCCAGCGGATCCGGGCGGTTCTGGCGCGGATGGACCTCGAGAACGAACCGATTCCGATACGGTATGAGCAGACGGTACTCGGATACATTCATTACGACACCGATACGCGGTTGATCCGCCAGCTCGCGTGGCTCCCGTTCGTCGAGATCGCCGTCGTCGGCGCGTTCATCCTGATCGGCTACATCGGCTTCAGCAACATCAAGCGGAGCGAACAGCGTTCCATCTGGATCGGCATGGCCAAAGAGACGGCGCATCAGTTGGGTACGCCCGTGTCCTCCATGATGGGATGGGTAGAATTGCTCCGCCAGGAGTCGGAGGGCCGAGAGTCAACGGAGAAGATCCTGCGGGAGATGGAGGTGGACATCAAGCGCATCGACAAGGTCGTTTCGCGGTTCTCCCAGATCGGTTCGGCGTCGGAACTGCGCCGGCAGAGCCTGATCCCTATCCTTCAGGATCTGGTGGAGTACTTTCGCAAGCGAGTGCCCCAGCTCGGCAAGCGCGTCGTGATCGAGGAGGAGTATCGCACGGACGTTTCGGTCTCGGTGAATGCCCAGCTGTTCGGCTGGGTGGTGGAAAATGTGCTCAAGAATGCGCTCGACGCCATCGAGGACCGGGAGGGCCAAATCGTGATCACGCTCGACCGCCACAACAAGGCCGCCCTGCTCGACATCCGGGACAACGGACGCGGCATTTCGATCAAGAACCGGGACAACGTTTTTCGGCCCGGTTACAGCACCAAGAAGCGCGGCTGGGGACTCGGTTTAAGCCTTGCAAAAAGGATCATAGAGGATTATCATAGAGGCAAGATCTTCGTCAAGGAAAGCCGGCCCGGCGAAGGCACGACGATCCGGATCCAGTTGAAGGAGAAATAACAGGAGCGGCGCATGGCGGTCACAGAAGAACAGATACGGCGAATTGTGGAAGAGACGCGCCGGCAGCTCGGCGACGGGGCCGACATCGAGACGCTCAAGGCGATCGTCCGCGAAACGGTACGGCGCCTCGACGAGGACAACGGCGGCTTCGTGCAGCAACATCCAAGCACGTTCCAGTACCTGCACCGTACGGAGGGCCGGATCATCGTTACGGCGTTCGGCAAGAACCATCCCGGGATCATCTCGGCGATTTCCGAGACCCTGGCCCGGTGCCGGTGCGATATTCTCGACGTGAGCCAGAAGATCATGCAGGAGTTCTTTACCCTGATCATGCTCGTGGACATCCGCAACGCGGACTGCCCGTTCGGCGTCATCAAGGAGAACCTAGCCCGCGCGAGTGAACAACTCGGCGTGCGCATCCTGGCCCAGCACGAGGACGTCTTCAACGCCATGCATCGCATCTGAGGGAGACCACCATTGGAATTCAAACATCTGATCTACAAGAACGAGGGCGGTCTCGTCGTCGTGGCGCTCAACCGTCCGAGGGTCAATGCGCTCAACCGGGAACTGCTCGGCGAACTGTCTCTCGTGTGCGACCGGATCGCGGAGGACGATACCGCGCGCGTGATGGTATTGTGTTCGGCGCTCGAACAGTTCTGTGCCGGGGCGGACCTGAAGGAGCGCCAGAGCATGGACGACGACGGCGTGCGCGAGTTTGTCAAGAACGTGATCGGAGGCACCATGCGCAGGATCGGCGACATCGCGATCCCGACGATCGCCGCGGTCAACGGCAGCGCGCTGGGCGGCGGGTGTGAATTGGCCCTGGCCTGCGATTTCCGGATCCTTTCCGACGAGGCGAAGATCGGCTTGCGGGAGACGGCGCTGGGGATTATTCCCGGTGCGGGCGGCACCCAGCGATTGCCCCGCTTGATCGGTTACTCCCATGCCCTCCTCTGGATTCTGACGGCACGCGTCTTCACGGCGGAGGAAGCGCTGCAGCACGGCGTGGCCCAGATCGTGACCAGGCCCGAGGATCTGCTCGGGGAGGCCAAGAAACTCGCCGAGGAGATCATGGCCAATGCTCCCGTTGCGGTCCGGCTTGCAAAGAAGGCAGTGCGGCGCGGGCTGGACGTCCCCCTGCCCGACGGGCTCACGATCGAGAACGAATGTTACAACGAGGTCATCCCGACGAACGATCGGCTCGAAGCGCTCAAGGCCTTTGCCGAAAAGCGCAAACCCAACTGGACGAATTCGTAGAGGGATCTTGTACATTCTTGGGGCTGAAGACCGACGATTCCTGGTCTGCTCTGTTTCCCGCCCGCTCAAGTGCCGGGCTATAAACAGGCGCAAACTCCTTCAAGGAGGATCAGCGGTGATTCGGCCAGCGGCCGCCTCTGGCGTGTACGTGTCGTGTTTCTGGCTAGAACCCAAGATATTGGGTCAGCTTTGTTGATAGTGAGAATGCAATACCCCTCTGTGTACTCGAGCCTGCATAAGTTACTTCCCCCTCATTTCCAAGGTGGAGTCAGACGTGTTTTTATCCCATGACTAGATTCCTCTCCCCTGAACCCGGCGTCGTCCTGTCCAAGGCATTCACCACGCCCTTTCAGAACGCCATTGCCACGGCCCGTACGTGTTATTCGGGCAAGGGCATCGTACACGACGAGCAGATCACGGAGAAGCATTTTCCTCTCGCGCGCAGCGTGTACCAGGCCGGTCACCACACCGTGTTCACCCATGCCTATTTCCAGTTCGAACTCTCCAACGTGAGCCGGCAGTTCATCTGGAGTTTCCTGCACAGCCATCCGTTCTACAATTCCGAGCAGGTCAGCCAGCGCTACGTGGAGATCAAGCGCGGTGCGTTCGTCGTTCCGCCGCTGGAGGGCGAAGCGCTGGAGGTGTATCGATCCACGCTGGACGCCCAGATCGAGGCGTATTTTCGGATGAACGAACTCCTCCTGCCGCTTGCCGAGGCCGCGTATTTCGAGCGTTTTCCCGCGCGGGCCAGGAACCGCGAGAGATACGCGAAAGAGATCCGCAAGAAGTGCCAGGAGATTGCCCGCTACGCCGTGCCGGTGGCGGCGATGGCGTACCTCTATCACACGGTCAGCGGTATCACGCTCATGCGGTACTACCGCCTGTGCAACCAGTACGACACGCCGCTGGAACAGCGGCTGGTGGTCGAAAAGATGGTCGGGGAACTGATCAAGCTCGATCCGCTGTACCGTGTCGTACTGGAGGATGAACTGCCCCTCGAGCAGACGGCCGAGCATGAATATTTCAGTTCCCATGTGGACTACTACGAGCGCCGCGCCCAGCGAGCGTTCGTTGAGGAATTCGACCGCAGCCTCGAAGGGCGAATTTCCCGTCTCGTTGATCACAAAAAGAATAACGAGGCCGTGCTTGCCCAGAGCGTGCGGGAAGTCCTCGGTGTCACGGCGGCGTCCTTGTCCGACGAGGACGCGATCCGGCTCGCGCTCGACCCCGCGCGCAACCGTATTTTCGGTGAGTCGCTCAACCTTACGACGCTTTCCAAGATTTCGCGGGCCATGTTCCATCCCCATTACACTTTCCGCAAGAAGCTCAGTCACACGGCGGACTCCCAGGACCAGCGGCATCGCCTGACCCCGGCATCGCGGCCTGTGCTCATGGCCCATCAGACCGACGAGCCCGACTACCTCACCCCGATGCTCGTCGCCTCGGACGATAAAGTGAAGAAGTTCTACGACGACACCATGGCCCGCTCGTGGGATGGCATGAATAGCCTCCGCCGGCTGGGCGTGCGGGAGGAGTTCGTCATGTATCTTCTTCCCAATGCGGTGGCGGTGCGCTTCACCGAATCGTCCGACCTGCTCAACCTGCATCACAAGATGGCGATGCGGCTTTGTTATCTGGCACAGGAAGAGATCTGGCGTGCGAGCGTGGACGAGGCATCGCAGATCACGGACGTGAATCCCAAGATTGGGCGGTATCTGCTGCCGCCGTGTGGGATTCGCTATTTGGCCGATCTCCGGCCGTATTGTCCCGAGGGTGACCGTTTTTGCGGCGAGCGCGTCTGGACCCTGTCTATGGGCGACTATCATCGGTTGATTTGATGGCAGAATCGAGGGCCACCCTCGGCTCGGTGGTGGCGTGGAACTTGTTCCCGCATCGGTACCCGGTAGCGCTGGCCATCACGGCCCTGCCCTGTACGTGGCTGGGCGGCAAGTGGAAATCACATTGAACGCACGATTCTGCCGAGGAGCTAAAAAACGCCTATGAAACAGGCAACAGTGGATGAATTCATCAGAGCGAGGGTCCTCCCGGAATTCCGGGGCATTGTGCAGGCGCTTCGAAAACTGATGCGCGAGGAGGCGCCCGGAGCAAAGGAAATGATCAGCTACGGAATCCCCGCGTGGAGAGGCCGCCGCATCCTGGCCGTGATCAGCCCGACGAAGAAGGACATCACCTTCGCATTCTCGGAGGGGGCGAAGTTCCATGACAAATACGGCCTGCTCCGCGGCGTCGGCCGGAAGTCGAAACACGTGAAGATCAAAGGCATGCAGGAGCTGAACAAAACGGCGCTCCGATATTATATCAGGCAGGCGCTGAAGCTCGATGAACAATGAAACGCACCGTTGAAGCAAAGAGCGCCAAGAACACGTCGACCGTCAAGGCCGCAGCAGAACTTTGCAGCGGAACAGTTCCTCAAGGAACCGGGCGCTCACCGCACGGCCGAAGGGTTGAAAAGTGCCACCGGTACTTCTCGTTCGACGGGCCGCGCGTTGTCCAGCGGCACTCAATCGAACGTTTCGCCAAGAAACAACGAGACCGGCGGCAAGTCCGAAAAAAGACTGAGCGGCCGAGGCTTCATCCATCATGAAAGCAATCATCACGGGTTCCACCGGTATGGTCGGGCGGGGCGTCCTGATCGAATGCCTCGAAAGTCCCGAAGTGGAACGTGTCCTCCTGATCAACCGCGCACCGCTGGGCTTCGGGCATTCAAGGATCACAGAGATCATCCACTACGATTTCCACGACCTCGAGCCGGTGCGGGACCGGTTAAGAGGATACGACGCCTGCTTCTTCTGCCTCGGCGTTTCCGTGGTGGGAATGACGGAAGAGGATTACATCCGAACTACATATACACTCACAAGCCATTTTGCCGCCACGCTTCACGGGCTGAACTCCAACATGGTCTTCTGCTATGTATCGGGTCTGGGAACGGACAGTTCCGGGCAGAGCAAAACTATGTGGTCGCGCGTCAAGGGCCAGACAGAGCATGCGATACTGAACATGGGCTTTCGGGACGCCTACGCTTTCAGGCCCGGATTGATCCTGCCGGAGAAGGGCGTCCGATCAAAGACCGTATGGTACAACGCCTCCTACGCTCTGATCCGACCTCTGTTCCCTCTGCTCAAGCGCTTCGACTCCGTAACCACCAGCGCCCGCGTCGGCCGGGCCATGATCCGTGCGGCTTCCCAGGGATATCCAAAAAAACACCTGGAAAACGAAGACATCAACCGGCTGGCGCTTTCGCAAGCGGACGATTGACCGTACCGGAGCGGTGCTCAAATATGGCGACTCCGCCGGTCTGTTGAAGTAACTCACCGTGAAACGATCCGAGAAAGGAATGACGAAGTGGACGTTGTCCTGAAAAATGATACGGTAGTCGCTTCCACGCGCTCCTTCGGCGCCGAATTGACGAGCCTCTATCGGCTTGACCACAGAATGGAGTACCTCTGGCAAGGCGATCCGGCGTATTGGCCGCGGCATGCTCCGATCCTGTTTCCCATCGTAGGCAGACTGGCAAATGACACGCTGCGCCTGGGTGACCGCGGTTATCCGATGAAACAGCATGGCTTTGCGAGGGACCGGGAGTTCCACGTCGCACACCGGTCCGATGAGGGAGCTATGTTTCGGCTCATGCACGACGAGCAGACGCTGCAGCAGTTTCCGTTCCGTTTCGAGCTCAGCGTGAGTTATCGCCTGGATCGAAACACGCTGCACGTACGCTATACGGTTGCCAACCGGGATAACCGGGAGATCTACTTCTCGATCGGCGGTCACCCCGCCTTCAACTGCCCGATGACGCCAGCCCTCGCCATGGAAGATTATTGCCTCGAGTTTGACTGCGAAGAATCCGCGGATCGGCACTTTCTCAGTGAGGGCCTCCGGAACGGCCAGGTGCAGCGCGCATTGGATCGTTCAAGACGGCTGCCGCTGCATCCGGGGCTCTTCGATCGGGACGCTCTGATCTTCAAGGGTCTTGCCTCTTCATCGACCAGTCTTCGAAGTGACCGGTCGCCGCACGCAGTAAGCGTGAGGTTTGACGGGTTCCCCTATCTCGGAGTTTGGTCTAAACCGGGTGCTCCGTTCGTGTGCATCGAGCCGTGGCACGGGGTCGCGGATCGCCCGGGAGGCGGACCTTTTGACCGGAAGGAAGGCGTCCGTTCGCTCGCTGTTGGAGCCGTCTTCGAGTGCCAGTACTCTATCGGGGTAGAGTAGGGAGATTCCCATGGAACCCGTGAGCGCTCCGCGCGTGAAGATCTGCTGCATACAGAGCATCGAGGAGGCGCGACTCGCCATCGAAGCCGGGGCATCTGCGCTGGGCCTCGTGGCTCAGATGCCGAGCGGGCCGGGCGTCATTTCCGACGATACGATCCGTGCTATCGCGGCGTCCGTCCCGCCGCCCATTGGGACATTCCTCCTGACCAGCCGGACCGATGCTTCGGCCGTCGTCGACCATCAGAAGGCCGTCGGGACCGGCACCATCCAGATCGTCGATCGCCTGCAGCGGGGGACCCACGAAGACATCCGGCGCGCGCTGCCGGGCATTCGTATCGTCCAGGTCATCCACGTCGTGGATGAATATGCGCTGGAGGAGGCCGTGGAAATGGCACCCCACGTGGACGCACTGCTGCTGGACTCCGGCAATCCCCGCTTGCTTGTGAAGGAGTTGGGTGGGACCGGCCGGCGCCACAACTGGGCCATCAGCCGCCAGATACGTGAACGGGTGGACGTGCCCATCTTCCTTGCCGGCGGTCTCACAGCGGACAATGTGCGAGAAGCCGTAAGGGAAGTAGCTCCCTTCGCAGTGGATGTTTGCAGCGGCGTGCGCACCGACGGCCGCCTCGACCCGCACAAGCTCGAGAGATTCTTCCAGGCCCTGACCGATTCCCGCCGCTAATTCCCCGTCTTCGTCGTCTTTCCTTCCGAATCGCCATTCTCAAATTTTGAGAAAAAACGGCGCATCCCGCCCCCTATTATTACAAGAAAGCGATGATTGTTCAGCAAGTCATCACTAATCATCAACCCACTTATCAAGGAGTAATCACCATGTCCAAAGGAACACTGAACAAAACGCTGCTGATCGGGCGGCTCGGCAAGGACCCCGATGTACGCCACACGGTTAAAGGAACGGCCTTCGCTTCCTTCTCGCTGGCCACTAACGAGGTTTACAAAGACAAGAGCGGCGAGACGGTGGAACAAACCGAATGGCACCGCGTCGTAGCCTGGAAGAAGCTCGCCGAGATCTGCGGCCAGTACCTCAAGAAGGGCTCGCTCGTTGTTGTCGAGGGCCAGCTTCGCACGCGCAACTACAACGACAGCAAGGGGATGAAACGATTCGTTACCGAGGTCGTTGCCGACAGCCTGCAAATGCTGGACGCCAAGAACGGACAGAGGAATTGGCAGGGATCGGATGAAGGCAGCACCGGAGAGGAGGAAGAGGCCGTGGCGGAATCGAAGGACGCTCTGCCGTTCTAGAGCGGAACGGCTTTTACATAATGATCAAAGCCCGGTTCGTCGAGCCGGGCTTTTTCATTTCTTCTGCCCCATTCCTCAGACCACAACAATATCACGGCCTCGCCGTTTGAAACCTGTGGTCACTGCTTGCGTCTCTTCGCCCATGCAACGCCTACGGCAATGCGCTCCTGATTAACCCTTTCCCGGGAGACAAGAAGCATCGGTGGAGATCGTCGCAGATAATCCATGTGTGTTGTATTGTTTAAACAATGTCACCGCTTCGCGACTCCATTCCCCGGTGGGTCAATTCTCAATTTTCAATTCCTCAGTCCATCACTGACTCCGTCTTTCCCATGGTCGCAGAACGTCCACGCTTGGCGATCGATCCGTTATTCTACTTTCCATGGCTTCGAAGGAGGCCCTCCGCCTTGCCGAGCACTTTTTCTTTGAGTTCCCTCGGCCCGAGGATCGTGACCGCCTCACCCCAACCCATGACCCATGCAACAAACTCATTGCTCAGTTTGACCTTAAGAGTTACCTCGAAACCCTCTTCGGTCTGGCGCATGACCTGACCCTCCACCCAGAATCTCTCGGACAGATAACCGCTAAGGTCGTCCTTGAAGCGAAGCCGGACTTCTGTGACCGACCCTCCCGTGAAAGAGCCCCAGGAGTACCGGAACAGTTCCGTCAACGAAGGCACCTGCCGCAGCGGTGAGCGTTCCCTGGAGAAACGCACTTGGGTGATGCGCTCGATGGCAAAGAATTTGGGCGTGTCTCCGTGAACGGCGATCAGGTAGTAACTCTTGCCCGTGTTGTAGAACGTCACCGGCGTCAAGGTGCGCCACGAAGGCTTGTCCCTTCGTGTCGACCGGTATTCGATCTCCATCACCCGTTTCTCCCGTATCGATCTCATGGTCTCCACAAAAAAACTCAGCGTCCTGTTCTTCAATCTCTCCACCACCATCGGCAGGTTCTTGATCTTCTCGCTGTTCCAGAACGTCATATAGGAGGTGATGAGGAAATTCAGCTTCTCGACGTCGATCGCGATCTGATAGGCGAGCTTCCGTGAACGAATGTCCACACCCATGTCCCGCAGGGCACGAACATCCCGCCGAATCGTGGAGACGCTCACGAAAAACTGCGATGCGAGGTCTCCCTCGGAGTAGCGTCCGGGATGTTCATAAACGGCGGCTGCCAATTCAATCTGGCGCTGAAGGTCTGCGATACGATTGATCATTGTTTCCCCCGCTCAAGGTGGACGGAATCGGACTCAAAGTAAGCGTTTTTGTATCCATAAGTCAACTAAAAACCTGTACTTAATTACAGTCAGGAACTTCGCTTTCTGCCAGCTTTTCCTCTCAGAAATTGAGAAGAAAGGCCCTGGAAGACGCCTTATATTGATGGTGCAATCAACGATGAACAAACAACTAACTCACATCATACACCACATTCATTCAAAGGAGAATCATCATGGCACGTGCAACCATGAACAAGGCCGTCCTCATCGGAAGACTCGGAAAAGATCCGGAGGTACGTTACACCACCAAAGGCACACCGACCGGTCTGCTGACCGTCGCCACCACGCAGTCCACGAAGACGCAGGACGGCGAACGCCGTGAGCACACGGACTGGCACCGCGTGGTCGTGTGGCGCCGCCTGGCCGAGATCTGCGGCCAGTACATGAAAAAGGGCTCCCTGGTACTTGTCGAAGGTCAGGTCAAGACCCGATCGTACAACGACAAGAACGGCGTCAAGCGGTACGTCACGGAAATCGTGGCGGAGACGGTCCGTATGCTGGGTTCCAACCGGCAGAAACCACAGGCTGTTGCTCAATAGCCGCTCAGGCTCCATCACGGAAGGCCCGGTGCTCGAAAAGCCCGGGCCTTTCTGTTTGTTGAACTCCTCCGCAGGACCTCCGCGCTCTTGCTTGTTTGCGAAATTTGGCTATCTTACGGCTGCCTTGCAAAGAACCGCATGAAAAGATCTCCGCTGATCGTCGTCTTCGTCACCGTCTTCATCGATCTGGTGAGCTTCGGCATTGTCATACCGTTGCTGCCTTTCTACGCTCGGAAATTCGGCGCGTCCGGCGCGATGATCGGCCTCCTGCTCAGTGTGTTTTCGCTGATGACGTTCCTCTGCATGCCGGTCTTGGGACGTTTGTCGGACCGGTACGGACGCCGCCCGGTCATACTCATCACCGTTTTCGGATCCGTAATGGCCTATATCCTGTTCTCGATGGCGGCGTCCTTGTCGATGTTGTTCCTCGCACGAACTCTTTCCGGTGCCGCCAATTCGAATTTGTCGGTGGCGCAGGCGTACATCGCCGACGTGACACCGGCAGAGAAACGGGCCCGCGGCATGGGACTGATCGGCGCGGCCTTCGGACTCGGTTTCATTTTCGGGCCGCTCATCAGCGCTTTTTCTGCACTCGATTATTTCGGAGAATGGAAGTACACCGTGCCCGGGCTCATCGCGGCCAGCCTTTGCCTGATCAATCTCGGGCTGGCATACTTCCTCCTCCCCGAATCCCTTCCGCCGGAAAACCGCACCGCGCACTCACAGCAACCGCTGTTCCACTGGAGGGGCCTGTGGGAGGCCTTACTGCGGCCGCGACTGGGTACCGTCATTGTTCTCTTTGGACTTGCGACGTTGGCCTATTCGAACATCTTTGTCAGCCTGCCGCTGTTCGTGCAGGAACCACCGTTCGATCTTTCCCCTTCCGACAACAGTTGGATTTTCGCGGAGATCGGCGTCATCAGTGCGATCATTCAGGGCGGACTCATCGGACGACTCACGGTGCGATTCGGCGAAACACGGCTCGTCATCGCGGGCACAGTTCTGATGACGCTAGGGTTCGTCGGATTCCCCGTCTCTGCCGTTTCATCCGCCTTCAATCTTTCGCTCCTGGCGGTTGCGACAGCGCTGCTCTCCGTGGGCAGCAGCCTTTTCACGCCCAGTTCGATGAGTATCGTCTCCCGTCTCGCCGAGCCGCACGAACAGGGAGCCATCCTCGGCATCGTGCAAAGTTTCGCCAGTCTCGCACGCATGGCGGGACCTTCGGCAGGCGGAGCCATCTACGACCTTGCCGGCCACAACGCCCCGTACTATTTTTCCGTACTGATCATGCTGGTCGGCGTCGTCCTGAGCGCACGATACATCCGCGGAATCTTCGATAGCCGTGCCTGCAAGGGCTAAAAGACCTTGCATTTCCAGCGATTTTTGTTACATTTCACAAATTTTTGTCAGCGTGTTCAGCGAATGCCATCGCTTTGTAACGATAGAGTTTCGGAATGAAGGCAAGAAAATCGGGAAAGAAATCGTCAGACAACGACGGCAAGGCGCCTGCGAAGCGCAGGCATGCCGGTGGCTCGAGGCTGAAACGGTCACGGACGGTCAAAGAACACATCGAAATCGAGATTCCCGACAATATCAAGCGCGGAAAGAAATCCCTCATTATCGTGGAATCGCCGGCAAAGGCCAAGACCATCAACAAATACCTTGGCTCGAACTTCCTGGTCGAAGCTTCCATTGGCCACATCAAGAACCTCCCGTCCAGCAAACTCGGGGTAGACATCGACCACGGATACAAACCCGAATACCGCATCATCGACGGCAAGCAGGAAGTCATCCGCAAGTTGAAGACGCTGGCCGCTTCGACCCGGGAGGTGTTCATCGCCACCGACCCGGACCGCGAGGGAGAGGCGATTGCATGGCACATCGCCGGTGAGATCGAGGAGCACAATCCGAAGATCTACCGTGTTCTTTTCAACGAGATCACCAAGAGCGGCGTGACCGAGGCGATGACAAATCCCACCCGGATCGACCAGAAACTCGTGCAGGCTCAACAGGCGCGGAGGGTCATGGATCGGATCGTGGGTTACAAGGTAAGTCCGTTTCTATGGACCGTGATCCGCCAGGGCACCTCCGCCGGCCGCGTGCAGTCGGTCGCTCTGCAACTGGTGTGCAAGCGCGAAGCCGAGATCGACGCCTTCACGGCCCAGGAATACTGGACGATCAAGGCGAAGGTGGAGACCCGAGGTGGAGACACGTTTTTCGCGACGCTCCATTCCGTCGACGGAAAGAAACCCACCATCGAGAAGGAGCCTGAGGCGCGGGCTTTCGTGGACGACATACGTCCCAAGCCGTTCGTGATCAAAGACATCCGCAAACGCCAGACCCGGCGTAATCCTTCGCCCCCCTTCACGACCAGCTCCATGCAGCAGGAGGCGTCCCGCAAACTGGGCTTTTCTCCGAAACTGACAATGATGGTGGCCCAGCAGTTGTACGAAGGTGTTGAACTGGGAGAGGAGGGTCTCACCGGCCTCATCACCTATATGCGGACCGACTCGATGCGGGTCGCCGACACGGCCCTCCAGATGGTCCGCGAGTACGTGTACGAAGCCTACGGAAAAGAATACCTGCCCGCCTCGCCGAATGAATACAAGAACAAAAAGGCCAACACGCAGGACGCCCACGAGGCGGTCCGCCCGACGTCGATGAAATATGCCCCGAGGACGGTGGCACGGTATCTCACCCCCCAACAGCAAAAGTTGTACGAACTTGTATGGAACCGTTTCGTCGCGTCGCAGATGACACCGGCCGAACTTGACCAGACTACGGTCGATATCTCCGCCGACGAGTATCTCTTCCGAGCGACCGGCTCCGTCATCACCTTCCGCGGTTTCCTCCAGATCTACGAAGAAGGTATGGACGAAGGGGACAAGAAGGACGACAACGGCGAGGCCGAGAGCGGAAACGGGCTGCTTCCGTCCACCCTCCGGGCCGACGACCCGCTGAATCTGCTCGACCTCCTTCCGGAGCAGCACTTCACGAAACCGCCAGCGCGATATACGGAAAGCTCACTGATCAAGGAACTCGATGCGATCGGAATCGGAAGACCCAGCACCTATGCGCTCATGGTAGGTACCATCGTCGAGCGCCAGTACGCGGAAGTGCGCGAACGAAAGTTGTATGCGACTGATCTGGGCAAGTCCGTCAATCAGATCCTGAGCAACTACTTCAAAGAACTGTTCAATGTGCAATTCACGGCGGACATGGAGGAAGAACTCGACAAGATCGAGGCCGGGGACATGACGTACCGGAAGGTCCTGGACGACTTCTACCATCCGTTCGCGAAGAACATGAAGGAAGTCGAATCGAAGAAGGCGGAGGTCCGGGAGTCCCTTCAGGAAAAGACGGATGAAACCTGCGATCTGTGCGGCCGCCCGATGATCATCCGGTGGGGACGCTACGGCAAGTTCATGGCCTGTTCCGGCTATCCGGACTGCAAGAACATCAAGAAGATCAACAAGAACGGTGAGCCGAGCGAGCCGGAGCCTACGGACGAGAAATGCCCCAATTGCGGCAGTCCGATGGTCATCAAGACGGGCCGCTACGGCCGGTTCATGGCCTGCTCCAACTATCCGGCCTGCAAAACGACAAAACCCATCCTTGACATCGTGCCCGATATGCTCTGCCCGAAAGACGGCGGACAGGTCGTTCGCCGAAAGTCGAGGTACGGCAAGTTCTTCTACGGGTGCGCCAACTACCCCAACTGCGACTTCGTCTTGTGGAACGAGCCCGTCAACCAGCGTTGTCCGGAGTGCGACGCCGCGTTCATGGTGAAGAAAACCAGCAAACGGAAAGGGGATTTCCTGTTGTGTATGACGTGCAACCACCAGATGCCCGTGGCCGTGGAGAGAGCACGGTTGAACGACAGCGACGGGCCGCCCACGCAACTCAACGACGACGAGTCCTAGCCCGCATGTCCTGAGCGCGCCAAACCGCCGCATCGTGCCCAAGCGTACCGACATCCAGTCCGTTCTTCTCATCGGCAGCGGTCCCATCGTCATAGGCCAGTCCTGCGAGTTCGACTATTCCGGGACGCAGGCCTGCCGCGCACTCAAGGAGGAAGGCTACCGCGTCATCCTGATCAACAGCAACCCGGCGACTATCATGACCGATCCGGAGACGGCAGACCGTGTCTACATCGAGCCCATCACGCCGCAGGTGGTCGAAAAGATCATCGAACGCGAACGGCCGGATGTCCTGCTCCCCACGATGGGCGGCCAGACCGCCCTGAACACCGCCGTCGACCTGGTGAAGATGGGCGTACTGGACCGATTCGGCGTCGAGATGATCGGCGCCAAGTTTGAATCCATTCAGACAGCCGAGGATCGCGAGTTGTTCAAAGCCGCCATGGAGGGCATAGGTCTCAGTGTACCCAAAGGACTTTTCGTCAAGGACCTCCGTGAGGCCGAGGAGGCCCTGAATCACCTGGACTATCCCATCATCCTGCGGCCGTCCTTCACCCTGGGAGGAACCGGTGGTGCCGTCGCCTATAATCTTGACGAATACAACGACCTTGTCGTCAAAGCGCTCGCCGCCAGTCCGATCAACGAAGTACTCGTCGAGGAATCGGTCATAGGATGGAAAGAGTACGAACTCGAAGTCATGCGGGACAACAGGGACAACGTGGTGATCATCTGTTCGATCGAGAATTTCGATCCCATGGGTGTGCATACAGGGGACTCCATCACGGTGGCGCCCGCCCAAACGCTAACGGACAAAGAGTACCAAAGGATGCGCGACGCCGCCATGAAGATCATCCGGACGATAGGCGTTGATACGGGCGGCTCCAACATCCAGTTTGCGGTCCATCCGACCACCGGCGCCATGATCGTCATCGAGATGAACCCGCGCGTGTCCAGGAGTTCGGCCCTGGCCTCCAAGGCGACCGGATTCCCCATTGCCAAGATTGCTGCAAGGCTGGCGGTCGGCTACTCGCTCGACGAGATCCCCAACGACATCACCAGGAAAACTCCGGCCTCCTTCGAGCCGACCATTGACTACGTTGTAACCAAGATCCCTCGATGGGATTTCGAGAAATTCCCAGGCGCCGATACGACATTGAACGTCCAGATGAAATCGGTAGGCGAGGCCATGGCGATAGGCCGCAATTTCAAGGAGTCCCTGCAAAAAGCACTGCGATCTCTGGAAACGGGTCGCTTCGGCCTCGGGGCGGACGGAAAAGACGTTCAGGACGCGGATGAACCGGGCGGCCGGGAATCCCGGCGCAACGATCTCACTCAACAGCTACGGGTACCCGGCGCTCAACGGATCTTTGCCATCAGAGATGCGTTTCGAGTCGGTTTCACCGTCGAGGAGGTGCATCGCCTGACCCACATCGATCCCTGGTTCCTTAATAACATGTTGGAGATCGTGCAATTCGAGGACAGGCTCAGCCGGGCCGCTTTGGACCTTTAGCGCAACGGATTGGAAACGTAGCCCGCCACTCCAAGTCCCGCCCATATCACAAGGACAACGAACGCCAACAGCAACAACCGTCGCCGGGCCGTTGTGTTCGATTCATCCGTTCGTTCAACAAACGGCCATCCTATCGCAAGAACGAGAACCAGTCCTGAGAGGACGGCCGCGATCCACGGAGACGTTGTGCTCATCAGGTGGTAGACAGGAAGGAAATACCAAGGAGGCTTGATGTTCTCGGGAACGCCCATAGGATCGGCTCTGGGACCCAACGTTTGCGGCCACACGTGAGCCAGCAAGACGAGCAGAATCAGCACAGCATAGAAGCCGCCTAACAAAAGGAACGCCCTCTCGGGCCGAGGTCGATTCACGACGCCGTCTTCCGGAGCATCCCGTCCGCGCTGTTCCGAACGACCGTTGACCTGCCAGTAGCCGGAAAGAAGGCCGTGGGCCACGCCACCAACCAACAACATCATGGGCAAGAAGGCGACGTGAGCGGCAAAAAACCGTCCGAGGGTGGCCTCTCCTACGTGCAATCCACCGCGGACCATCTGGGAAATCCACGGTCCGATCCACGGCAGCTTGTGGACGAACTCGGTCCCGATCACGGCTCCCCAGTATGCACGATCATCCCATCGCAGCACAAATCCCGTGTACGCCTCAAGCAAGAGAACGCCCGCGACCAGGCAGCCTGTGATCCAGACCAACTCGCGGGGTTTGCGGTAGTGCCCAAGAAACAAGTCGCGGACCTGATAAACCATGATCAGAACCACAAGTACCTGTGCTCCCCATGCGTGCATCTGCCTGACCAGCCACCCGCCCGAGACTTCGGCATTCAAGGCGCCTACACTTTCGTACGCGCCAGCAACGGTCGGTTTGTAATACACCAAAAGAAGGGCACCTCCGAGTACTTGCATCACTAACACGACGAGCAGGAGGTATCCCGTCGCCGACAGGCTGCGCCGCATGGACAATGTGTGGCAAAGGAACTCTCGAACCGATGAATGACTGAAACGTTCGGCAAGCCAGCGTCCGACGCGGCTTTTCCGGCCTCCTTCAGGCTCCATAGAACTTTCCGTCTCTCACCCGGACGCCCATTCGTTGGAGGGGAGCCGTGGCCGGCCCTCGGGCAACATCACCCTTCTCGTTGAACCGAGCCCCATGGCAGTGGCAGGCAAACTGACGCTCACCGGCGAGCCAGCGGACGGTGCAAGCCATGTGCGTACATACGGCCGACCAGGCGCGGAAGGCGGTTCCCTCCCGCATGATCAGTACCACATCCTCCCCCAGGTAACCCATCCGCACCTCCCCCTCGGCCACCTCGTCCATCCGGATCGGCCGCCCTTCCGCATCGACCACAGGCCCGCTCCGGGACGGACGTTTCTGCAAGGGACGCAGATAATTTATGACTATACCGAATCCCGATACGAGCGGAAGAAGGATCAATACTCGAAACGCGTCCCTGAGGAAATCACGACGCCCTGCGTGCGATCGACCGTTGGGCATGGGCTTGGTTGGAACGTGATGGGTTAATCGAGCGGACAATCATTCGTCCCCGCTTTCCTCCTTCTCGAAGATCCTCTCGCCCTCGCCCTCAGCCCATGCGCCCAAGACTTTCCGCTCCTGGTCGCTCAACCGGGCTTCCGGATGCAACCACGTGTACGGCGGCAGCGGCATAGAACCCTCGGAGACCTCCTCGGCCATCTGAGAGAGCTTTTCCGCCATCTTCCCGCGCGAGTACTCTCCCCATCTGGACAAGTTGAGATGACTGCGGCCTTCGTTTACGTCCCCGACTACCAGCCAGGAAACCGGGGCCACGTGGGAATACCACGGCCAGACGGTCTCATGGGAATGGCAGTCACGGCACGCGCGGCGTAAAATG
This sequence comes from Bacteroidota bacterium, assembly GCA_037445875.1. Classification (GTDB taxonomy): domain Bacteria; phylum CLD3; class CLD3; order SB21; family SB21; genus JBBIJR01. The sequence continues at coordinate 38,101 of JBBIJR010000027.1, forward strand.
GCTCGAATCGAATCAGGTATGGCTATGATCGCATCGATGGATTGGGTTGGATCAACGGTTGGATTCGATCTTTCTGGACGGACGAACTGGATGACAACGAAGCCGATCAGCAAGCTGAAGCCCGCACCCTTGAGCACTTTTCTCATGAGTCTGTTCCTGTACGTGATGGGATGATGGGAAGAGAGCAATCATGACGCGGTAATCACAAGCTTCCGCCCGGACACTTTGGCCAGATACTGCGGCAAGTTGCCCGTCGAGGGGCCCTTGACAACCTTGCCGGTCATGTCGTAGTTGCTGCCGTGGCACGGACACACAAACAAGTCCCTGTCACCCTTGTACCGTACGTTGCACTTCTTATGCCTACAGATGCTGGAGAATACGAGGTATTCGTTCTCCGATTTTCTCACTATAATAAGGTTGTCCGTCAAATCACCGATCTGGACCTCTTTTATGACCTTGAATCCACCGTCCGCTTGAAGCTCGTCGTACGTGGAGAGGTCTATTTCTACGGAATTGGTCGAAACCGTTCCTGCACCCACACGATCCGGATCCACCAGGCGGCCCACCAGTACTCCTGAAGACGCAACGAGGGCAGATTTGAGAAAGTTCCTCCGGCTGAGTTTGGAATCCTTCATACATCGGTCCTTATCTGAAATTCGGAAAAATTTTCTTCTAATATAAGTCATGCCTACTGGCAAAACCATCAAAAAAAAAACGCTGTTGAGCGGAAAGAAACTCCATCAGACAAACCCGTCCGGTATGACGTAATGTTCACCGAGCACTGCTTGCTGTTCCTCCCGTACCCTCGCTTTCAGCGCATCGTACACAGCAATCCGGCTGGCGCTCAGACCCACGCTGCCTTCCATAAACTCTCCGATGCATTCGCTTTCCACCTCCAGATCGTGCCAGAAGCCGAACAGATCTTGAAGGCGCGCCAGCTCTTTTCGATTCGCTTCGGACTCGGGGTTGGAGGTGTAAATACGATGGTAGATATCCAGGGTGTACTTGAGTTTCTTGATTGTGACCCGTGCGGCGTGCACGTCTTCTTCTCGCAGACGCTTCGCCTTTTGGATGATCCGCGGAACCCGCCCAATCGCACGGTCGAGGACAGCCTTGAGCCCGACGGCATCCGACACGGCAAGGGTCAGTCGCAGGCCCGGCGAAACACGGAGCAGTCTTCCCAGATCGACATCCGCGGAGGCTTGTATAAACCGTCTTTAGGCCTTGCGAGCGACGGGACGCAAATAGGCCTGCAGCTCCCCAAACGCCTCTCCGTTACGTGTCTCCCAAAACCGAAGGAGCCGCTGCTGAGTTCGGATGTCCCGAAGGGTGCCGGCTGCGCGAAACAGGGTCCGGATGTCGTTCCGCGCCTCTTTCGACCATATCGCGGTCCCGGCTTTCCCCAGTGCCCGTGTCAAAACGGACAAGCGGCGCAAGTGGACACGCAGATCATGCAGCGCCTCGGGATCGCATGTCTGTACCGAGGCACGGTAGTATCCGCGGCACCGCTGAACGTATTCGGAGTATAATTCGAGAGGCTCCAAGTGTTGCTTTGGTTGTTCCAGTATTTAATGTATCATCATTTTGTCAGGAATTCAATCTTGACCGAGAAAGCGGGTGCGACATCCTTGCTCAGGAATTGGAATTAGTCGGTGATATTGTTATATTAATAACGAAGCGGACACGCTCACACGACACGTGCTATGAAGCGAGCCTCAACGAAACGACGCGTGCGATGGATCTTTTTTGATCTTGGAGATGTCCTGATCAACGAAGACCGGCTTAGATACAAGATATACCGCATGCTGGAGCGGCGGCTCAGAGAATTGAGCATCGAGTTGACTTTTGAGGAAATTCTGGACGCGCGGGAGGACCTAGTGCTCGATCATGCCGACCAGTTCCCGTACCTCACGATTGCGAAGCAGTACATGCCGCCCCAGGAGTACCAGTCGTGGCACAGGGAGATCAATGATTTCAAGCATACTCATATCCGCAACGATCTCATCCTGGTCCCCGGCGTGCGATCGGCGGTCCGGCGGCTTCATTCAGATTACCGCCTGGGACTGATCGCCGACCAACCCCATCAGACACTGGATTTTCTTCGCAAGCAACGTCTGCTGAAGTACTTTGAAGTGCATGCCATCTCGGCCGTCGTCAACCATCAGAAGCCACGCAAAAAGATCTTCGAGTGGGCGATCAACCAGGCCCGCTGCAGTTTTGACGAAGCCGTTATGATCGGCGACCGTATCGACAACGACATCATTCCTGCCAGGCAGCTCGACATGTTCACGGTTCTGGCACGATGGAACACGTATCGAAAGGGCTTCAAGCCGCGAACGCAAAAAGAAAGCCAGTACCTTGCATCGCTGAACCGGATCAAGAACTGGCGGACCGAACCGGCTCATGACGCCGAGAGGGCCGACGCTACCGTGGACAGCGTATCACAGATTCCCCCGACCATCGAGCGGTTCGGCTGAATCCATCCATGAAACTCGAAGCGTTTGTGCGGCAGAAACGCAATCACTGGAATCGACTGGGCATGCTCCTAACCGAGTGTGCGACCGGCGAGGTTTCGGATGAGAAGCTGAAAGATCTGATCCGCCTGTACCGGTCGGCATGTGCGGATTTCGCCTACGCGCGTTCCGCGTATCCTTATGACCGGATCGTTCCCGAATTGAATGTCCTTATTGGTCGTGCGCACAAGATCGTCTACGGCACCCGCCGGCGTGGGTGGGACCGGGTCCGTCAGTTCTATGCGAGCGAGTTCCCGGCCTTGTTCCGCAGGCACCAGTCGTATTTCTGGGCCTCCATGGCCGTGTTTGCAGCGGCGGCTTTGATCGCTTTTCTGGCCTGCATGGGCAATCCGGATCTGCCGCGCGTAATCCTGGGCGACCGGTACGTTGAGATCACGCGGGAGAATATCCAGTCGAACAACCCCTTCGCCATCTACAGCAGCGAAGATAGCCCAATCATGTCCACTTTCATCATGACCAACAACATCAAGGTGACATTCTTTGCATTCGGAATGGGTCTGCTGATGGGGTTTGGCACACTGTATGTCTTGTTCTACAACGGACTCATGTTCGGGATGTTCTTGTTCCTGTTCTTTGAACATCACTTGCTGCTTGATGCCCTGTTGACGGTTATGATGCACGGGGGGATCGAACTGACATGCATTTTCATCGCCGGAGGTGCGGGGCTTCTGGTAGGTAAGGCCCTGTTGTTTCCCGGCCCTTTTCCCAGGCGTGACGCACTGCGCAACAACGGCCTTCATGCCGTCCAGTTGATTCTGGGCATCATTCCCCTTCTCGTCCTCGCAGCGCTCATTGAGGGATTTGTGACACGGGTTAGTCTTGCGTGGCCGTGGAGGCTCGCCTTTGTTTCGGCCACCTTCCTTTTCCTTGTATGGTATCTGGGCACGCGTGCCCAGCTTTCGCCCCGGCCCAAGCACAGACTGTCAACAATGCCGCTCACCCATCCGTCATGACGAGGAGTTCGTCACTCCGTGGCGCGTAATGCTCGAAAAAACAAGTAGGGGTCGTCCGGAAGTGGAGGCATGCTTCTTGTCTGACCATGGATCGGCGGTCGTGATGCTGGATTTTTCCTCTCCCCAAGAAAGGCCCCCAATCAATCCGGTATCACGCTTCCCGCAATACAGAAAAGCGCCAGTTGACAGCCAACTGGCGCTTTTTCACTTCAGGGCAATGGAAACTCAGCCTGATTTAGATTACATGGAGACGGCTGGAACGTCTTTCCTTCTTGGTAGATTGGCGTGAT
>JBBIJR010000028.1:0-1323 GCA_037445875.1 Bacteroidota bacterium
GAGCGTGGAAGTTTCTTCTTTCTTGGGATTTCCGGCACTTTGAAAATCCAGTACGGCGACCGTGGGGCTTTGCCCTTGAGCAAAAGACTGCAAACTCAGAGGAGATAAGTATATCAATAATGAAAACATGACAAAACGCATGGTTCCTCCTATGGATTCTTTGATCAGCAAGTAATATCACATTTGGCCCTTGGACTGATTTCCTCACTTCACGCCGATCGGAAAATCCTGGCCCCGGGCATAGCTCTGGGGATATTGCGACGTCCCGCGATACTGCTTCGTCACTTCCGGCAGTCTGTCGCTCAAATACGCTTCGAGTTCCTTGACGGTGATCTTTCCGTCTTTCGGACTGCCGTCGGCTTCGCCCTCCAAACCCTTGAGGAGCGTGTACGTGAACGCCCCGTGCCCGAGCTGCGCGAATTCCGTGGCGAACTGGTCCGTCCCCGTCGAAGCCATGACAACTACTCCGGCACTGCGGGCCAGTTGAAGGATCGCCTTCTCTTCGGACGCCCCGCGCATGGCAAATGTCTCCACGGCCCCGCCGGACTGGCAGGCATCCAACACGACCAGCTGTTTCTGGGCCTTGATCTTCGCGCACCAAGTCTTCAAGAGCTTCGCCGACACCGCCTTCTCCATCAGCATCCGGTCGTTGCCGTACAACTGCGTCACGTCATGCGGGACCAGGAAGAACTCCGACGCATTCGATTCGTCTCCTTCGCTCATCACCCCGTGCCCCGCAAAGTAGAAAACAAACGCATCCTGCGGCTGGGCTTCGGCCATGATACTCGAAAATGCCGACTCAATCGCACTCAGCACCGCCTGGCGGTCTGTGATGATCTGCTTCTTGATCGTCTTGAAAATGCCCTTGCTTCGATGCTCAACGGCGTCTACAAAGGCCGCGGCATCCGCCTTGCCGTAATTCAGTTTGTACCTCGGATTCTGATATTCATCCAGACCGATCGCCAGAATGTGCAAATTGGCCGACGCCTGGGCCGCCTTAAGTTCGACCGTCATCACGTACGGATTGGATTCCGTCCGGTCGGTGTTGAAGGCCGTGGCACGGAATTCATTCATACCCGACAGGAGTATGACCCGGTAGGTTCTGGTAATCTTCTCGCCCGCCGCAGCGACCTTCTTCATGCCGCGTTGTTCTTCGGAGACCAGCTTCCCGTTCTGGAACAGGCGGATTTCGTCGATGCCTCCGCCCTGGTCTGTCGCTTCGACGGTGATGTCCAGCGCATCCGTCGTGAGGCTTTGCCCTTCGGTCGGAGAACTGATTTTGACCAATGGCGGGAGTTTGATCGATCTGGAGAAATCGACGGC
>JBBIJR010000028.1:1334-41551 GCA_037445875.1 Bacteroidota bacterium
AACGTCTCCCCGCTCAAAACGCGTGCCATGAGATTGGGTGTGTAAAATTGGTCAAAGAAAGACTCGAGAGGAAGGGTCTCCAGTCGCTGGACGTAGTACATCAGTTTCATCCCGTCCGGCGATGCGTCAAATCGACCGTCCGGCGTCACCACCGCCCAGTCGGTAGAGTCAAGAGAAAACATCCTGCAAAGAAGTTCTCCTGTTGGTACCGAATAGATATTGACGCATTGGCGGTCGCAGGCGGCGATATGACGGGAGTCCCTGCTGAGTGCAATCACATTGTAACCTCCTGCGGCCAGTCCGGGGAATTTTCTGACTTGTCCTCCGGTGTGCCGGTCCCAGAGGATCATGCCGTCTGTGCCCGCTGACAAGATATGTTTCGCATCGGGACTGAAACCAATGAACTTGACATCATCCGAATGTCCTCCTAACTCCGTGATCGCAGCCCCCGTTGCGGCATCCCACAATCTGATCTTTCCGTCACCGCATCCGGTTACTACATGTTTACCATCCGGACTGAATGAAACGGACCAGACAACGTCTGCGTGTTTCCACTCTCGGACGATAGCTCCTGTTGCCAGATTCCAAAGCGTCGCGGTACCCCTGGGGTATGGAAATCCATAGCCGTCTCCTGTCAGTGCAAACTTATCGTCCGGGCTGAAGGCCACAGAGAAGACATCCTCCTTGTGTTCCAATTCTCTGATCACGGTCCCGGTTGTGGCATCAGATAATACCGCAACATTGGCATCAGCGGTCAAGATTCGTTTTCCATCTTGACTGAATGCCGCATGGCGATACCATGGCAATCTTGAAAGCCTGACAGATCCGGTCTCAAGATCATAGAGTGTAGATGCGTCTTTCCCTGCTGTGAGCATGGACTTGCTGTCCGGACTGAATTTTACGCCGCTGGACTTGCCCGACTTGGCAAAGGTTGAAAAGGACGTGACAGGAAGCCCCTTGGCGGCATCCCACAGTCTGGCCGACTTTCCGAGTCCGGTCAGGATGTATTTGCCGTCCGGGCTCCATGAAACTGACTCAACGGTTCTTCCACTTCCACCGAATGCCCTGATCTCCAAACCGGTGATTGCACTCCATAGGCGGACTGCCTCCCCACCCGTAAGAATATGCCGACCATCCGGACTGAAAGCCGCAGATCTGAGTCTGCCGGATCGCTCCTCAATCGTCAGGATTCTGCGTCCTTTCGATGCATCCCAGACTATCACATTATTCCCGCCGGCCGTTAACATGCGCTGGCCGTCAGAACTGAAAGCGACTGACTCAACCCAATCGGTGTGTCCGGAGAGCGTTCGGAGTCTTGCTCCGGTGACCGCGTCCCAAAGAATTGCCGTGCTGTCGTCTCCTCCCGTCAGGGCATACTTCCCGTCCGCACTGAAAGCAACCGATTGAATACTTCCGCCGTGGCCATTAAGTGAAATTTTCTGTGCTCCACTCGTTGCGTTCCGGATCGTAGCCCCATACGTCCTGTTGACCAACCCAATGGTCCCTGAAAGGACGTACTTTCCATCCGGGCTGAAAGCAATCGCTTGAATTGCTCCTTCCCGGTCGGTGGGTTTAAACTCTGCAATAGCTGTGCCCGTGGCTGCGTCCCATAGTCTCAGGTCTTCAGTCCCGACGTAATCGCCCCCTTCTTTCGTATCGTCATATTTAGCGTCTCCAGTGACTATTCGCCTGCCGTCCGGACTGAAAGCCAGGGACCGCGCACCGACATCTTTCATCGTCCAAATTGACTTTCCCGTAACGGCATCCCACAGAATTATACTCCTGCCGCTAGTCAGAACTGTCTTGCCGTCAGGACTGAACAATGCCTTCTGCAAATAAGCTCCATCCTCTGTAAAGGTTCTCAATTCGGCACCAGTCTCCGCATTCCACAGTATGGCGCTGCCTCCGGCGCTTAGTACATACTTCCCGTCCGGACTGAATGAAACGGAATAGACATTATCTGTATGCCCTGTGGACACTACGAGTTCAGGTTTCTGCCCAAACCCAGGTACCGCAAAACCAATAAGGCATAGCAATGATAGGATTCTCATGGGATATCTTCCTGTGAAGGTGGTTGTTAGCACGAGCCGAGCTTTGTCTATGAAAAACTACATGATGTTCAAGTAAATCATCTCACTTAATCCCGATCGGAGAATCCTGGTCCCAGATGAAGGTCGTCGGGAATTGCTCTTCGCCTTTGTTTTTTGTCACGGAAACGGCAAAGAACCGCCGCTAATAATTCGAAGGCCGGACCGGTTTGTGGAAATCTATATGGAACTTGAATCGATTGGTACTTACGGAAGGTAGAGCCATTATGTCAGATACACATCGACAAAACCCACGACTTTCCTCAAGAAACCATGAGGAGCATACATGAATTTCGGACCATTGGAGCATCGCATCGTCTGTTCGGACCCATGATCATCTGACTACGGATATCCCTGATGATTGATCCACGATGGTTGATCACTGATTCACTGATCACCGATAACTGCTACCTTCTCCACTCCTGGATGAGCGTCGCGATCAGGCCCGTCCAGCCGGTCTGATGGGAGGCCCCCAAACCTTTGCCGGTCTCGCCGTGGAAGTATTCGAAGAAGAGGACGTAGTCTTTCCAGTGCGGATCCTCCTGGAACTTCCGGATGCCGTCGTAGACGGGCCGGCGGCCCCTCTTGTCCGGGAGGAAAATCCCGATCATGCGATTGGCCAGTTCCTGCGCCAGATCGCGCGGCCTGACCAGACGGCCATCGAGCCGGAGGCCGTAGTTCTCGCCGAACGCCTCGGAGAACTTCACCAGCGAGTTGATCATCAGATAACTGGTCGGGAACCAGATCGGGCCGCGCCAGTTGGAATTGCCGCCCTTGATCTTGCTCACCGCCTCGGCAGGCTCGTAGCCCACCGTCCGCCCGCCGAACGAGAACGGCTCACGCGCGTGGAACCGCGACATGCTGCGCAGGCCCGCCGGGCTCAGGAACTCCTCCGGGTCCCACATCCGCTGCATGATCCGCTTGAGCTGGTGGGAATCCACGATCGAGAGAACGTGCCGCCGGCGCCCGTCCGTCTCCTCGCTGTACACGCACCGCTGGACGATGTCCGGACGGTTGCGGATGAACCAGTCGAGGTTAGAGATGAACTCACGATTCTCCTCGCACTCGCGGTCGTACAGGATATCGATGGCGTACATCGGGATCAGACCCACCAGCGACCGGACACGAAACTTCTCCCGATCGTGGCCATTGGCGTAAACGAGCACGTCGTAGAAAAAGCCGTCCTCCTCATCCCATAGCTGGATGTTCTCGCCGCCCATGTTCTTCATCGCCGCACCGACGTAGATGTAATGCTGGACGAACTTCGTGGCCAGTCCTTCATACGTTTTGTTGTATTTTGCGAGTTCCAGCGCGATGCGCATCAGGTTGAGGCAGAACATGCCCATCCACCCCGTCGCGTCCGATTGCTCGAGCGTGGCTCCGTCGGGCAGTTTTTCGCTGCGGTCCACCACGGTGATGTTGTCCAGACCCAGAAAGCCGCCCTCAAACACGTTATTGCCGGACGCGTCGACCTTGTTGATCCACCAGGCGAAGTTCATGAGCAGTTTGTGGAAGCACTTCTCGAGGAAGACGAGGTCCGGCTTGCCCGTGCGGTCGCGGTCCATCGTGTAGACTTTCCACACCGCCCACGCGTGCACCGGCGGATTGAGGTCGGAGAATTCCCACTCGTACGCGGGAATCTGCCCGTTGGGATGCTGGAACTGCTCGAACAGCATGACCCACAACATTTCCTTGGAGTACTCGATGTCGATGTCGGCGAACGCGATGCAGTGGAAGGCGAGATCCCACGCGGCGAACCACGGATATTCCCACTTGTCGGGCATGGACAGGATTCGCATTGAATTCAGGTGGCGCCAGTGGCCGTTGCGGATGTACCATCTCGACTCCGAGGGCGGCCATTCGGGATTATCTCCGACCAGCCAGCGGTTGACGTCGTACAGGTATATCTGCTTCGTCCAGAGCAGGCTTGCGTACGCCTGACGCATGACCTTGCGTTCCTCCAGGCTGGCCTTGGGCGGATAGATCGTTTCGTAGAATTCGTCCGCTTCGTGGCTCCGCACCCGGACGGTTTCCTCGAATCGGTCGAACGGCGTCTCGGTGTAGGAAGGGGTCAAGCGCAAGCGGAACACGCGCGAACTGCCTGCCTTGATGACATCCTTGTAGTGAAAACAGGCTTTTGTCCCTTCGTTTGCGGGATTGATGCACCGTTCACCGTGTACCACGTAGCGGTGAAAGGCGTCTTTCACATACGGTTTGGTATTGGGTACACCGTAGAGCTTCTCCGCGTTGGATTCGTTGTCCGTAAAATACATCGACGGCGCACCCTCGGCATACAGATAGCGCTGACCGAGGCGGTACGGGAACGGCAGATTATTGAACATCTCCATGTTCGAATCGTCCGCGATCAGACTGACGAAACCGCCGCGTTTGGGGCCATGCTTGACGATCGGCTCGCCCGTGCGCGGATTCGTCCAGCCCCACCGGTTACGGAACCAGAGGTGAGGCAGGTAATGAAACGGCGCATCTTCGGGGCCCCGATTGAACACCTCCACACGAATCAGGATATCTTCCGGTCCGGCTTTGGCGTACTCGATGAACACGTCGAAATAGCGGTCTTCATCGAACACGCCTGTATCGAGCAGCTCGAATTCGTCGCCCGATCCGTTGCGTCGCTGGTTTTCTTCGATCAACCACCGGTACGGATATTCCGCCTGAGGGTATTTATAGAGGTACTTGCAGTAGGCGTGGGACGGCACGTTGTCTAGATAGAAATAGTATTCCTTGACATCCTCGCCGTGGTTGCCCTCGTTGGGCGTCACACCAAAGAGTTTTTCCTTCAGGATCGGGTCCTTGCCGTTCCAGAATGCCGGGGCAAACGTCACCACCTGGTAGCGATCGCAGAATCCGGCGATCCCGTCCTCGCCCCACCGGTAGGATTTACTGCGGGATTGATCGAAGGTGAGAAAGCTCCATGCATTGCCGTCGTGGCTGTAGTCCTCGCGGACCGTTCCCCATGAACGCTCCGCAACGAACGGGCCCCATCGTCTCCACGGAGGCACACCAGGCGTGAATTCTTTCATGCGCGTGTGTTCCGCGGTCGGGGCGTGATCGGCCTTGGAAGACGTGGACGTGTTCTTACCCGTTGTGCGTACACGGGCCTTCGAAGATGCTCCCACGTGGGACCTCTAGGAATGAGAATACAAAATCGAGAACCTGTTGACTCGAATCCGAATGGTGCTTCAATGTATGAATGCCGCAGGGTAAATAGCAAGGGCGAGGTTGGAATGGAAACACTAACGGGGGAGAAGAAGACCCTTTTGGAATTGAGAATTGAGAACTCTCAATCTGCAATTCTCAATTCTCAATTTTCAGTTTGTTTCAATTCCTATTTCAAAAGGGTCATCTTGTTCGACCGCCAGACTCCAGATGTCTGTCATACGCCGTGTCGCGGAGGGCCAGGGCCAGATCGTGAATTGCTTCCTTACACGTTTCGCATTGATCAAGATGATCCGCAATGATCGAATCGAGAGGGCCCCCTGCCTGAGCATCCAGGCAGCGAGCCAGCGCCTCGTCGGTGAGGTGACCGTCGGAACCGGTGTAGACCGGCCTGTTCATGTGGCGTACTCGCTTTCTACGTAGTGAGCGAACAGGGTCTCGAAGTTCCGGTGGTCGTACACCGTGTGGGGATGCGTGCGGTTCATGAGCCGTATCAACTCGGCCACACGCACGTCCACCCACTTGCGGAGCGAATCGCCCTTTACGGGCGGCGTTTCATAGCAGTGCAAGACCTCCGCTGCGACGGCCCACAACTCGTGGTCCTGCACCCGGCGATGGTCCTGTTGGAGACGGTGCGCATCTTCGTCCATCCGGGGCCACCATCGGCAAAGGAGCCCGACGCTCAAGGGAAGGCGGTACTTCAGTCGCAGCCCGCACTCGAGCTTTCCCCTCGTGCGGGGATAGGTATCCAGCGCGGCTTTCAGCTTCGCAAACTCCTCCTTGAATACGATCCGGCCGACCAGCGATTCCTGAGCCGAGGGGTCGTGCGGTTCATCGCGCTCGTCCAGCGTGTCCAGCATCCGATACTTGGATTCCCGCAGCACATCATAATGGGTATTACGAATAATGACCATGAAATAGGACGTGAAGGAAGCGCGTTCCGAATAACCGGCATCGAAACGGTCCCGGATGCGAGGCATCTTCTCCGAGAGCAAACGGGTGATGATTTCCTGTGCAAGATCTTCCCTCAGTGATCGATCCGTCGCCATCCGTAATGCCCTGGGCGGCCCACGATAACTGCGAAAGGTCCTCGAGCGAAAGACTGTCCTTCGAATACGTGCGGACGGATCGGCGTTGGGCCAGCGCTTCTTCGACGCTGATATCGCTTCGCAACCGAGGCGGAGGCAGGCGAACCGTGTCGGCAGAGAGACGAACGGTGGAATCGTGTGAACGAAGGCTGCACATGAACCATAGGCCGGTAAGTAACGTCAGTTTTGCGAACATCATGGAAATGACAATCAAGCAATCCCAACCCTCATGCCACGGCCGCCGCCGAGAGGTTTGGAGCGAGTTGAGCCTGCCGGGCTTGACTTTCCGCTTTCAGTACATATTGACTGACCTTCTTGTCGGAAGAACTTTTAAGCTCCTGGATGAAAGCCCGGGCAAGAGCCGATTCGATGTTCACCAATGCATCGACAAAGAACAGATTCTCGTCGCTGAGACCCTTCCGACACTCGCGTATGATCGGTTCAACGGACGCTTCTCCGATACAAACAAGTGCGAAACGGCTGAACACTATGAACACGGCGTCAAAACTCTCCTTCATGGCAACAAGCAGCGGATCAACGGAGCGGGCATCCTTCGCATAAGCCAGGCCAAGAGCGCAACCCCTTTTGACGACTTTGTGGCATTTCGTTCGTGGATTGATTCCTGCCAGGAGCAACTCGAAGGCCCTTTCCCCGCCTATCCTCCCCAACGTCACAGCCGCCCAGAAGCGATCCAGCAATTCCTCTTTAGCACCTCCTCCGGAAGTCATCGATTCCACAAAGAGACCTGCAGAATCCTTGTGCGAAGCACGTTGAATATCTACCGACCGGATGAGTGCGTCAATCACGTTATCGTTATACGTTTTTACCAGCGCCTCATACCTCGCCTCTCGTGTATTCCCCGCGACGGATGGTTTGTTGAGCAGAGAAAGCATCAGATCCCCGTGCACGTGGTCTCCCATAAAAACGATCATATCCTTTTCTTCGTTACCTATGTAGGACGCAGATTGTAAACGGGCGGCGATGGCGGGAACGGCACGATCATCATCCAGCAGCTTCAGTATGTCGAGAGCGTCTGCCCTTTTCTCTTTCTCGAAGGAATCCAAAGCGTCTTGGAACACCTGGTCTCTGTCGCACTTGCCGATGGAAGCGGGGTGCACAAGGAGATACCGCGAAGCCGCATATCTCACCTTCCTGTCGGAATCACGGATCGCCTGACTGAATATTTCGAAAGACAATGCATCGTCCTTCCGATAGGTCCTCTTGACCGCCTTGGCGCGGTCGTTGGGATCCGACGACACGATCAGCTCGACTGAACACAACCTTTCCCTGGATCAAGTCGTATTCGGGATCGGGTCGCCCATCGACGACCACCGCACACCCTCCGCTTTGTTTGACAACGTAGGCAAGCCTGTTGCCCACCTGGCTGAAAACCAGTGAACCTCGATACACCATCTCGTGTTTCTGCTCGATCGAGCTGTCGATGACAACAAAGTACATCGGGCTTCCGCTCGCAGAATCGAATTCGAAAGCGGTGTAGGCAATGTGTTTACTGTCCGGACTGAAAAGCGGAACGCTATCCGAAATAATTCCAACCTTTGGCGCTGCGTAACCATCAACCACCAGAGCGGCTCTATTCAGCGTGTCAAGGACAAGGTAGGCCGCGCGCTTGCCGTTGGGACTGAAGACAAGACTCCCTTGCAGAATTCCGAAGTATGATCGATGGGGTTTGCCATCGACGACAACCGCCTGTCCGCGATCATAGCCAACCACATAGCCTATTCTTGCCCCATCATCGCTGAATACCAGGCTGTTCTCCCCGAGTTGATCGTAACCCGGATGGCTCGGCTGGCCATCGACCACCACGGTCAGGAAGCGTCCGATATGACCAAATTTGGTAGCAATCAATGTCTTCCACTTCCATCTGTTGAGCAACTCATGTAACATGCAGTCTTTTTCGAGGACCGTGAAGTAGGCAAGGTGGCGACCGTCTTTGCTGACGGTAGGAGACATCGTGACGTCGTGCAGTTTTCCCAGTTTCTGTTCGTCGATCTTAAAGCGGCTTTGAGCAACCGGAACAATCCGACTTTCCATTCCAACCTGCAGGAGTGTGACGCCCAGGGTCATTCCAAGCATGCGTATGACGTTCTTCATGAGCGAATCGCCTCCATTCTCGGTTTTCTCCTTGATTCCATCCGGCCGAAACAGCTTCAATCGCCTCCGAAGGGCCAAAGGTACTGAGTCTTCATTCACTGTCTTGCGTGGTTGACTTGAGGGCAGCCACCGTTTCTCACTTCGGCGACGAGGCCGTGGATTCCACTCTGGCCACGAGGCTGTCAAGTCCATACGACTTGACAAAGTACGCCCCCGGTGAGCCCACGAGCGTTACCAACTGACGAGCATCCGATGTGACCCCGGCGTCTACGTGCGATTGATAGCCGCTCATGTGGGCACCACAACTTCGCTGCGACAACAGATGATAAACGGTGAATGTAACCACATGCGCCAGCCCTTCCACTACGGGTTGTATGGAAAGGCACGTCGTGTCATTCAACAGGTAGTAACGGCGCTTCCTTCCAGTGCCCGGTGCAAAACTCCTCTTGTAATCCCCGCTCGGCCTGACCGTCTCATACTTCCGGTTCTGCCATTGGAAGACTTCAGAAAACTTCGTCCCCGAGACAGCGGTCGGCTTTCCCGAGATGCCGTACGTTTCTTCACGGGAATTGAACGACACGTGAACCGCGTAAGAGGTGTCGCCCTTGAAGCACTTGACGGCCGTGAACGCATAATAATCGGTGGTCACAGTGCCCGGTTGGTGAAACGTTGCGGCCAGCTGGGACACAGCGCCGGCCATCAATTTTGCACCCGTGCCCATGTACTTTTCGCTGATGCTCGTCCAATATATGGACGGCCCGGAAGTGGTGTCCACTTCGTAGACCTGTGCGCTCTTCCAGTCCAACTTGCCGATGAGGAGCGAATCGTGTCTTACCAGGCGTATCCAGAAGAAGGTCGGATCGTTGTTTTGCTCTCTGTACACGTCCGACATCTCCAGAATAACGTCTTCCGGCAGCAAACCTTGAATTCTTCCCCACGTGTATTTCGGTTCTTGTATCACATATTCCCTCAAGGAACAGCCCCAGACGGCTGCGACGAGCACCATAAACCAACCATACGGCTTCACGGCATCGTCCTCCTGTGGTAATGATTCATTATTCAGAATGCTCGACCTTCAGGATCAATTTCTCATCGAGCCAGCCTGACACGACCGATTCGGCCTGTCGGAGAAAAGCCGGGAATGCATGCTCCATCGAAGGCGAGAGACCGACACGGATATGGAACGGATCCTCGATCTCCATGGCCAGAATCCGAATCGTATCGGGTATGGAGAGGCCCATGGCTCGACCGGCTTGCAGCATGTCCGAAAGGCCGATCCAATGGGGGGAAAGGGGCCGGACGGATGGAAGGTCTTCCACTCGCAGCGATAGGACCGTTCCTGCCGGATGACGGCCCGTGTGTATGCTGTCGAGGAACAACACACGACGATGTCCCTCGACCAGCTCAAGTACGTCCAGCCCCACCCCGTTGCTTTCGGCCACTTCGACATTCAATCGCTCCCCGATCCGCCGCGCAGCTACCAAACCGACGGCATCGTCCCCCATCAGATCGTTTCCGATTCCTATGACGATGTCCGGTCTCGACTCCATGGAGAAACCTTCACTCGATCGGACGCCCGATCCTCACCGACGGTAACGAGCCGTGAACGCGGGCACGATTCCACCTGTGGTCGTCCTCAGAATGACGCCGTTCGAGCCTACCGCCCACCCGTCATACGGACTCACGAAACAGACGGACCACAGGTTCTGTGTCGTCGGCGCCGGTTGCAGCGTCCAGCTGCTGCCGCCGTTGGTCGTGCAAAGAATCTTGCCGCCGGCACCGACAGCCCATCCGGTGGAAAGATCATAAAAGAACACCGCCGTGAGTGGCGTGCTGACACCGGTCGGCAACACGGCCCAGTTCGCGCCGCCGTCGGTTGTCTTCATCAGAAGTCCCTGGTCGCCGGCGACAAAACCGGTACTCGAAGATTCGAAATGGACGGAACTCAGGAATTCCGTTCTTCCGCTGGCGAGGGGAAACCAGGTAGAACCTTGATCGGTCGTCTTGAGAATCGTTCCGTTCTCACCCACGATGTAACCGACGGAGGCCAATGCAAAGTGTATGCTGTAGAGGAAAGCGCTGGTTCCGCTGGCCTGTGTGAACCAATTGTTTCCTCCGTCGGTCGTGCGGAGAATGGTCCCGTTGTAACCGACGGCCCAGCCGTTGCGGTCGTGAAGTGACACCAGTTCAGGTTGTAGCCGGAGCCGTAGGTCTGCACGTCCCACGATGCGCCTGCGTCCGTGCTCTTCAGAATCTGGCCGCTGCTGGTCACGATCCATCCGGTCGTCGCATCCACGAAAAATACGCGGTTGATGTATCCTACGGACGGATACCACGCGAGAAACCACGCCGTTCCGCCGTTGGCGGTGCGGACAACGGCACCGTAATCGCCGACGATCCATCCCGCGTTTTCATTCAGAAAGAACACATCAAAGAGCGCCTCGGAAACGGAGACCGGTACGACGCTCCACCCGTATTCCTGCGGCGGCGGCCCCGGCGGATTCGGTTCGCCATAATGACAGGTATCTCCGTTCACCGTCGCATCATACGATACCGTGACGCCGTTGCTGTCGCGCAGGATGTTCCAAATGTGACCCACATAATGGTCCGAAGACCCGCCGCAGTACATCTCGTACACGATGTCCGACGGCCGGCCCTGATTGTCGTACGTGATCTGCGCGTCGACATGCCATTCGCTGCAATTCAGGTCCAGGAAAGGGTCCCCGCCGCTCACGATCAAGAGTTCACACAGACTTTTCTCGGTTTTTCCGGAATCGCACCCGGTCGCTGCAAGGGCGGCCGCGATCAGAATCCACTGCCATCTGTTCATGACCATCATCTCCGCAACGCAATGACCCAACACCTCCCCGGGGTTTTATCTATGGTGAGTCCACTCTATTCGCCGGCTCCTCGTCGCTTTAGCGTCCGAACGCACCGTCCCGCCCGGTCGAACACACGGACTTCGATCGGGACCTGTCCCGGCAGGGTGTGCGTGGCGCAGGCATTGCACGGGTCGTAGGCGCGGAAGGCCATTTCGATCATGTTCAGCAAACCGTCCGAGACCTGCCCGCCGTGGATCAATCCGCGAGCGGCCTTGTCGACGCTCATGGCGATCCGGGCGGAGTTGTTCTGCGTCGCCACGATCAGGTTCGCCTTGCGCATCACGCCGCGTTCGTCCGTCTCGTAGTGGTGGAACAGCGTTCCTCTCGGCGCTTCGACCACTCCCACTCCCGCGACGGGCGCCACCTTTGGCAGCGTGCGGATCGTTTCGCCGGTGATTTCCGGATCGTTCAGCAGTTCGTTGATCCGTTCCGCGGCGTAGATCATCTCGACGACGCGCGCCCAGTGGTTGGCCAGCGTGAAGTGGACCGGCCGTCCGCCCAGTGTTTTGAAGTACTCCTCGCGGGCCTTTTCTGCCTCCGGTGTGGCCATGCCGTCGGCCGCGTTCAGGCGGGCCAGCGGCGCCACGGCGTACACGCTTGTCCCGGGCCCGTCCTCGAAGCCCTTCCATCCCAACGGTTTCAGATAACAGAACTTGACGTAGCTCCACGGCTCCACGTGTTCCGCCACGTAGTCGAGGTAATCCGCCGGCTCGAACTGCGCGTACTCGCGGCCCTCCGGATCGACCACGCGGATCGAACCGTCGTAGAAGTTCAGCCGGTTTGCGTGGTCGACCATGCCCATGTAGTATGTTCGATGCGTGTAGGCATCGGACGTTATGACCTTGACGTACTCGTCCTTGCCCAGCACGATCTGCTTGAAGACCTCGAGCGTCCAGCGTGCGAATTCGAGGCCTTCCACCGCCACCGTTTTGAAGCGAGGCAGTTCGTCTTTGGACAGTCCCTTGGCCACTCCACCCGGCAGACCGAACACGGGATGCACGACCTTGCCGCCTAAATGGGCGATGAGTTCCCGCAGGCTGCGCCGCATCGCGATGACGCGCTTACCGGCCTCCACACCCACCTTTTCGATCACACCCAGGATGTTGCGTGCACCTTTGGGAGCATCCGGTCCCACAATGAAATCCGGGCCGCCCAGCACATAGACGTGCAGCGCATGGTCTTCGAGCATGAACAGGTTATAGATCAGCTCGCGCAATTTCTTGGCAGTGGGCGGCGGATCCACGCGATACAGGGCGTCGAGCGCCTTAGTCGAGGCCATGTGATGGGCCGTGGGACAGACTCCGCAGATGCGGCTGGTGATTTGCGGCATGTCTTCCGCCGGCCTGCCCAGGCAGAAAATCTCGAACCCGCGTAGTTCCGGCACCTGATACCAGGCCCGCTCGACTTCCCCGCGGTCGTCGAGAAAGATGTCGATCTTCCCGTGTCCTTCCAGGCGCGTGATCGGATCGATGACGATGCGCCGGGTCTTTTCCGTTTTCGTCGCTTCCATGCTACCTCCATGCACGTTCAGCACTGAACCATCTTCGGATGCGTCAGCTGCTGATAGTCTTTGAATGCCATCTTGATGACTTCCCGGTGCGAGCCGGCGTTGAAGGCCACAAACTCATCCTCCGCCAGCTTGTTGGACAGAACCATCTCGACCTCATACAGCGGTCCGAACGGCGGCATGGCACCGACCTCGCACTCCGGGAACAGATCGCGGAACTCGCGCTCGTTGGCCAGTTCGACGTGCCGGGCCTTGAGCGAGTCCCGCAGCTTGTTGAAATCGAGGTTCGCGGACGCGGGAAGGGCCACCATGGTCATCCGGTCGTCCACCTTCACCATCACGGTCTTGATCATCTCCTTGCCGGGGACGTGGGCCGTGGCGGCCACTTCCTGAGCCGTAAACGCCGGCGAGTGATGGATGACCACGTACTTGACGTTGTGGCTGTCCAGGTACTCGCGCAATTTCTTGAGAATCATGGCGACTCCTTTTCCTCTGTTTGGAGGACCCGTCCGCGCAACAGCGACGCCGGCAGGCCGTACCGGTAGAACGTGCCGACGGGATCGGGAATGCCGTCGAGCGTCCGGTCGATGTCCGATTCGGAAGTGGCGGTCATGGCCGATGCCAGCGACGAAAGCATTTTGGCGCCCTGGTCTCTGGCGCGCGACGTCGGACCGAAACATCCCGTACACGGCATACGTCCCTTCACGCACAGCGCTTCGCATCCTCCGCGGGTCGACGGTCCCATGCATACGACACCCTGCGCGAGAAAACATTGCTCCGGATCGAGCTGGACCTGGTGCGGCCGGACGAATCGGTCGTACGCGATGTCCGTCGGCTTACTGTTCTTTCGCGGGCACTCGTCACACAGGGCCACGTCCGGTGCGAGCACCGTGCCTTTGGGAGGCAGCTGCCCGCTCAAAAGGGCGATCACCGCTTCTTTCAGCAGGCGCGGTGTGGGCGCACATCCCGGCAAGTAGTAGTCCACGTCGATCACTTGATCGAGCGAACGCACCCGCTGATGGAATTCAGGCAGGTGGAGCGCCGCGCCGTTGTGCGGCCAGGTCTGCATCGGCCGTGTGCCTTCCTCGTTGACCACCGACGGGGCCTCCGTGTACACGTAGCGCAGGATCTGCTCGCGCGGGAATTGGTTCGCCAACCCGGGAATGCCTCCCAGATGGGCGCACGCACCGTAGGCGACGATCAACTGACTCTTCCGGCGCAAGAGTCGCACCATTTCTCCCTGCTCGGAAGTGCGCACGGCGCCGTTGATGAACGTTGCCACCAGGCTCTTGTCCGCCATGGCCTCCACGTCCGATTTCTTGAAATCGAGCGCCACGGGCCAGAACAGGATATCCACCTTGTCCACGACAAAGAGAATGTCCTCGGCCAGGTCCACGACGGATTCCTCGCATCCTCCGCACGAAGCGCACCAGTAGAAGGCAACCTTTGGTTTATCCGGCATGGCTCTTCACCTCCTTCTCGTCGGTCACGTGTTCATGCAATTCCTCGTCCCACCGTACTCTCTGCTGCGGAAGCGCGAGCGGGCCGAGCGGTCGAAGCGTCTCGACCATTTCATTGACCACGGTGCGGACGCGTTCGCCTTCCGAGGCGGAAATCCACTCGAGGCGGAACCGCTGCGGCTCGATGCCCATGTTCTCCAGCATGCGGCGCATCAGACGGAACCGGCGCAGGGCCTTGTAATTGCCCTCCATGTAATGGCAGTCGCCCGGATGGCAGCCTCCGATCAGCACGCCGTCGGCCCCTTGGACAAAGGCATCGAGGACGAATTGCGGGTCGACGCGGCCGGAACACATGAGCCGGATGATGCGTACGTTGGGGGCATGGCGCAGGCGGGAAACACCCGCCAGGTCCGCCGCGGTGTACGTGCACCAGTTGCAGAAAAATGCGATGATGCGCGGTTCCCACCCGTTCGAGTTCACTTCAGGCGACATCGGCCACCTCCTTTCCCGTTTCATAGACCATGTTCATCAGTCCGTCGATCTCTCCGAAGATCATCGAATCCTCGAAAAGATTCTGCTGGATCGAGCCGGACGGACAGGCGGCCACGCACGTGCCGCAGCCCTTGCAGAGCGCGGCGTTGAGCTGGGCCTTGCCGGTCGCCTCGTTGAACGACAGCGCATGGAAGGGACAGAGCGGAATGCACGACTTGCATCCCGAACAGTGTTCCTCGTCGATGAACGCTGTGTTCGGCTCCAGTTCGACCTCGCCTTTATCGATCAGCATCTGGGCCTGGGCGGCCGCCGCGCCGGCCTGGGCCACGCTGTCCGGAATGTCCTTCGGCCCCTGACATGCCCCGGCGATGAAGATGCCGTCGGTGAACGTCTCGACCGGCGCCAGTTTCGGATGGCGCTCGAGGAAGAACCCCTCGGTCGAGCAGGAGATGTTGAACAGCCGGCGAACGTCACCCGCGTCGGCTTGCGGCTCCATGCCCACAGCGAGCACGACCATGTCCACGGGAATACGCCGCACGACCCCGATCATCGTGTCTTCCGCACGAATGATCAGATGGCCTTCTTCCTCCGGGATCGCCGCAACGTCGGTCACCTCGGCTACACGGCCGCGGATGAAATGCACGTTCTCCTCGAGGAGCCGGTCGTAGAACTCCTCGTACGTTTTGCCGGCGGCTCGGATGTCAATGTAGAAATTGTACACCTCCGCCCCGGTGTGCTCCTTCAGAAGGTGCGCCAGTTTCAACGAGTACATGCAGCACGTGCGTGAACACCAGCGGTTGGTGTTACGGTCCCGCGAGCCCACGCAATGTATGATGCCTACTGTTCGGGGCTCCCGTCCCTCGCGGGTGACCAGATGTCCACCGGTCGGACCGGACGCGTTGATCAGACGTTCCACCTCCAGGGAGGTGAAGACGTTCGGAAAGCGGCCGTAGCCGTACTGCGGCGTACGGCGGGCGTTGAAGGTCTTGTAACCCGTGGCGAGTACGATCGTACCGACCTTGATCTCCTCTACGGTTTCGGCCTGCTTCAGATCGATCGCCTCCCGGTCGCAGGCCTCGACGCACGTCTGCTTGCATTTTCCGGATTTGAACTGAATGCACGTCTCCGGATCGATCACCACGATCTTCGGGGTGGCCTGCGGGAACGGCAGGTACACCGGCTTGCGTTTGCTGAGGCCGAGATTGAAGGAGTCGGCGTACTTAGGTTCTTTATACACGCACTCGTCGATGCACGCCAGACACCCGACGCAGAGTTCCTCGTCGACGTACCGCGGTTTGCGTCGGACCTTTACGGTGTAACTGCCGACGTATCCTTCGACGGAGCTCACTTCGGAGTACGTCCACAGCTTGATGTTCGGATGGGCCTTGACGGCCGACATTTTTGGCGTGAGAATGCAGGCCGCACAGTCCAGCGTCGGAAACGTCTTGTCGAACTGTGCCATGTGGCCGCCGATCGTGGGCTCGCGTTCGACGAGATAGACCTTCTTGCCCGAATTGGCGAGGGTGAGCGCCGCATGAATGCCGGCGATGCCGCCACCCACCACAAGCACGTCCGGATGGATGTGCACGAACTTCCGCTCGAGGGCCTTGTGGAACGTGACGCGATGAACGGCGGCCCGGGCCAGATCCATCGCTTTCAGCGTGGCCGCCCTGCGGTCTTCGTGGACCCACGAAACGTTTTCCCGCACGTTGACCATCTGAAAATAGAACGGATTGAGACCTCCCCGCTCGACGGCCGTGCGGAACGTCGTTTCATGCAGAAGCGGCGAACACGACGCCACAACAACTCGATTGAGGTTCAGGTCATGAATATCCTGTGCTATCAATTCCTGTCCCGGATCGGAACACATGTACTTGTATTCCCGCGACACGACCACGTTCGGCAGGCCGGATACGTACCGGGCCACGGCTTCCACGTCCACGGTGGCGGCGATGTTGTGGCCGCAGTGGCAGATGTAGAAACCGATGCGAATGGAACCGTTGTGATCAGGCATGGACCGTGTCACCTCCTTTCAACACACGCCATCGGCGCGGTACGGGAACGAACAGCCGTTGCATGCCGAGCGCCCGATCGTCCAGACCGAACGCGAGTCCCATCAACTGCGTGAAATAGAGTACGGGGATTTCGACGGAGAGGCCGTAACGCGCCCGAAGTTTGTTCTGCAGGCATTCGAGATTGAACTGGCACAGCGGACAGCAGGTCACGATCACCCCGGCACCGCGGCGAACGGCCTCGGTCAGAATGGAACGGTTGAGCGGCAGGCCCGCGTCCGGGATCGTGCCGGTCAGACTGCCTCCGCAGCAGAATGTCTTGAGCGACCAGTCGACGGGCTCCGCTCCGAGCTTCTCGACGATGCGGTCCATCAGCGTTGGATGGAACTTGTCGTCGATAAGACCGAATGGCCGAACGACCTGGCAGCCGTAATAACACGCGACGCGCAGGCCGTTGAGCGGCTCCTTTACGTGCTGTTGAAGGGCTTCCAGGCCGACGTCGTTAACCAGCACATCCAGTGGATGCCGGACGCGTACGCTTCGCCGGTACATCAACCCGGCCTCGGTGAGCGCGCGGTCCACCGTCTTGCGGACGTTGTCGTACTGCGTCATGTACTGCTGCGTCTTGGTCAGCACGAGATAGCACGCGTTGCAGGGGGCCACGAGGTCCGGCCGTTCGCCGTCTTTCTGCTGTTCGGCCAGGGCCAGATTGCGGGCCGCGAGCGAAAATGCTTCCATTTCATCGATGGAGGCGTACGACGTCGCTCCGCAGCAGTTCCAGTCCTTCAATTCACTCAGTTCCAATCCGAGATGGCTAAACACGGCGCCGATGGATTCACCGTACGCCTTGCCGGTGCTGTGCAGCGAGCATCCCGGATAAAGCAGATAGCGTTTCATGATGGCACCTCCTTGGAAGGCGCGGCCGCGGCCAGCAGGCGTTTCAATTTCTGCATGTCGTGCACGCGGTCCTGCTTGAGGGAGAAGCGGCCGGTCCACATCAGCCGGAGCCCCAGCCACGCCTGGCTTAACAGCCGAAACGGGTTCGTTTTGAGGTAGAATTTCAACAGCAGCCGGCCCTCGCTGTTCCGGCCCTGCCGGCGTACGAGGTCGAAGAACTGCCGCGAGAACACGGGGATCGGGTACCGCCGCGGGTACACGCCGGCAGCGATCGCTTCGCGCTTGAGCGTATACATCACGTCCGTGATATGGATCTGCCGGGGGCATTGCACCGTGCACGCGTAACACGACGCGCAAAGCCAGATCGTGAGGCTGTTCAACACATCCTCCTTGAAACCCTCGCGGGTCATTGCGATGATCTTGCGCGGCGTGTAGTCCATGTAGTCGCTCAGGGGGCACGTGGAACCACACGTTCCGCATTGAATGCAGCTCAGCAGTTTCTGTCCGTACGCCTTCGCGGCGACGTGCTCTCCAAAAGCAAGGTCGAGTTCCTTTTCGTATTTCAGCTTGCGCATGCGCGCCCGCGGGTCGGCGTGGGGCTTGCCGCGGATGAAACCAAGCATCGGCCAGAGTATCATAGGTTTTTCCCTTATGTTGAAATGACGTTCGGTCCCCGGAGGGAGCATGGGTTCAGGAATAGGCCCGTATCGGAATAGTATTTCCCATTTGGCGAAAATAAAAACGAGCACAAAACTCTCGTGCTCGTTTTCGATGATGCCACCGATTTCGTTTTTCGACCGCCCGGCCGGCCCCTGATCGCCGCCCGGTATATCGGCGTCAATGCCCCATCAGGGACATACCTCCAGGTGCAGTTTCAGGAAATGCGTGGCGCACGAGATGCAGGGGTCGTAGTTGCGGATCGCCTGCTCGCACCGCCATGTCAGTTCGCCTTTGGGTAATTCGATGTGCTTTTCCACGAACGCGCGCAGGTCGCTCTCCATCGTCTTCTGGTTCTGTGCGGTCGGAGGAACGATCTTCGCGTTCTGGATCACGCCCGTTGCGTCCACGGAGTACCTGTGCCAGCAAATGCCGCGCGGCGCCTCGGTGCACCCGCAGCCCGTGCCGGCTTTCGGTACGACCGTCATCATGGACCGCTCCGGCTCCTCGTACGTCTCGATCAGCCGGATGGACTCGTTGATCGCGTGCAGGGTCTCCAGGCTGCGTACGACGATGCTCTTGAACGGATTGGTCACCGGAGGCACACAGCCAACGTCGCGGGCCAGGTCTTTCTCCATCGTTCCAAGCTTTTCGAAGTTGAGGTTGAAACGGGCCAGCGGCCCCACGGCGTAGTTCCCTCGCCCTTTGATCGCGGAACGCAAGGCGTGGCTGTGCTCCTCGTGAAGTTCCTCGAAGTGTTCCTCGTACTCGGCCACGTCGATGTCCAGCCCGCGGTTCGACACGAGACGCCCGTCGGTGATGGCGTATTCGTCCGGGTGCGAAAGTGCGACGAACTCGTAATCCACGTCCAAATCGGGGAAGTTCAGCCCGGCGACGAGGCGAACGGTATCCACGGCCGCGGTACGGGCCCAGTGCAGTTCATCGAGCAGCGGAGTGAGCTCGCGCTTCTTCGGGGCGCGGTAGAAACCTCCGACGGTCACGTTCACGGGATGAATCTCCCTCCCGCCGATCACAGTCATCAGGTCGTTCCCGAGTTTTTTCATTCGCAGGGCGCGGACCACCGCGTCGGGATGATCTTTCGCCATGTGTACCGCGCTCGGGTAACCGAAGAAATCCGGCGCGTGCAGCATATATACGTGCAGGACGTGGCTCTCGATCCACTCGCCGCAGTAGATCAGCCGTCTCAGATCGCGCAGCGGTCCCGTGATCCTGACGCCCAGCGCCCGTTCCAGTGCCTGGGACGAACTCATCTGGTAGGCGATCGGACAGATGCCGCAGATGCGCGCCGTGATGTCGGGGACCTCACGGAAGTTCCTTCCCCGGAGGAAGGCCTCGAAGAAGCGCGGCGGCTCGAATATCCTAAATTGGAGGTCGGCCACTTTGCCGTTCTTGACCTTCACGTAGAGCGAGCCCTCGCCTTCGACGCGTGCCAGATAGTCCACGCGGATCGTCCCGTCCTTGATGGGTTTCTTATCTTTCATGGGCTTCGCTCTCCTTGCGGAAGGCGTCGGCGTACGCATTGAAACTGCGGAAGGCTTGTACGATGTCCGCGTCCGCCCGGCCCAGCCGTTTCCACCACGTGCTCAGCGATTCCGTGTTGGGCAGTTCCTTGGGACCGAAGCATCCGTAGCAACCGCGGTAATAGGACGGACAGATCGCACCGCACCCCGCCTGCGTCACCGGTCCCATGCAGGGAATGCCCGCCGCCACCATGACGCACACCGTTCCGCGCCGCTTGCATTCCATGCACACACTGTAATTGGGCAAGACGGGCTTTCGTCCGATGAGGAACGCGGAAAGGACTTCGATGAGTTGCTTCTTGCTGATCGGACAACCTCGTAACTCAAAATCGACCTTCACATGATCGGCGATGGCCGTGGACTTGTTGAGTGTCTCGATGTACTCCGGATGCGCGTACACCAGAGGTACGTACCGCTTCACATCCTGGAAATTCCGGAGGGCCTGAATGCCACCCGATGTCGCACATGCGCCGATGGTCACCAGCACCTTCGAGACCCGACGTACCTGGTGGATCCGTTCCGCGTCGTGTGCCGTCGTGATCGAACCTTCGACCAGAGAAAGATCGTACGGACCTTTGGTCACTTCCCGGGATGCTTCGGGGAAGTTGGCGATCTCGAGGGCGCCTACAACGGCGAGCAGTTCGTCTTCGCAGTCCAGCAGACTCAACTGGCATCCGTCGCAGGAAGCGAATTTCCACACAGCCAGTTTGGGTTTGCCTTTCTTGGCCATCGTCACAACTCCCTTTTCAGCATCCGGTCCTTGATCCGGTCGTACCGGAACACAGGTCCGTCCTTGCAGATGAAATCGGGGCCGAACTGGCAGTGTCCGCACAGGCCGATGCCGCATTTCATGTTGCGCTCCATCGATACGAAAATGTTCTCCGCCGGAATGCCTCGTTTGGACAACTCCTGGAGGGTAAAGCGCATCATGATCTCGGGTCCGCAAACCATGGCAATGGTCATTTCTTGGTCGAAATGGAAGCGTGGCATCAGATTAGTGACCACCCCAACGTTGCCTCGCCAGGAACTTTCCGCCCGGTCGACGGTGACGCTGACGTGCAGGTCGAACCGCCCTCGCCACTGTTCCAGTTCTTTGACGTACAGCATGTCGTTTGGGGTCCGGGCGCCGTACAGCATCAGGATCTTCCCGTACCGGTCCCGGTGCTGTAGCAGGTGGTACATCACGGGACGAAGCGGCGCGAGACCGATGCCGCCCGTGATGATCACGATATCCTGGCCTGCAATGTCGGCCACGGGCCACGGTGTCCCGTAGGGTCCGCGTACTCCGATCACGTCACCCCGGCGGAGCTGCCGCATCATCTTCGTAACGCTGCCCACTGCCCGGATCGTGTGAACGGCCTTGCCCGCCGCGGCCGGGTGGCCGCTGATGGAGATGGGCACTTCCCCGATGCCCCACTGGTAGAGCATGTTGAACTGCCCGGGCAGAAAAGTGAAATCCCCCCCGTCGAGAGGATGAAGTTCCAGCGAAAAGGTGTCGTGGGTTTCCTTCCAGGTCCGGTCCACTCGAAATGGCCGCGACACCATCGGTTCCGTCGCTTCGGCAATCATATCCTGAGCGCCCTTTCAGTCCTTGTCCCCGTACACGTCGAGGAGCTGCAGACGCGTAGATTCCAGACGCTGGCTGACCAGGTGGGCAAACCGCTTGAGCAGTTCGTACCCCAGATGGTGGTCCTCTTCGCATTTCGTTCTGAGGCACTTTCCATCGAGGGCGATCGCACGAACCATCTCCGTAGCGCGGACGTCGAACTGCCAGTGGTACGGCGGAATGAGCCACGACCAGCCCAGTACGTCGCCTTCACCGGCCGTCTGGACGGTGATGTGACCCTTTTCGGCCGCATAGATCTCTAGAGACACCTTGCCGTGCCGGATCAGGTAGAATTCGTTGGCCTCCTCGCCTTCGCGGAGGAGGAACTCGCCAGTGTCGAACCGCACATTCTTCGCGCAGCCAACGATTAGGTCGACGTAGCGAGGCTCCAGGCCCTGCAAAAAGGGATGCTCCACCAGGTAAGTCTTCAGGTCTTCCATCACACGCTCCCTTGGTTAGAGGTTGATGTGTTTCGATCGTTGTCCCGCAGGGCCCGGGCTTCCTCCGTGATGTCGATACCCACAGGACACCACGTGATGCACCGCCCGCAGCCGACACAGCCGGAGACGCCGAATTGATCGATCCAGTAGGAGAGTTTGTGCGTCATCCATTGGCGGTACCGCCCTTTGCCGGAAAACCGCACGCTCCCCCCGTGGAGATAGGTATGCCCCTGCGTGAAACAGGAATCCCAGCGGCGCCACCGCTCCGCCACCGCCCCGCTGACGTCCGTGGCGTCCTCGACGTTCATACAGAAACACGTAGGGCAGACCATCGTGCAGTTCGCGCACGCCAGGCATCGTTCGGCCGTCTGGTCCCAGCGGCGATCGTCGAAGCGGCGTTGCAGCAGTTCGCGTATCCCGTCGGTGGACAATTGCTTGCGCATGCGACGGGCGGTTTCCTGTACCGCGGCTTCGGCGAGTTGGCAGTCTGCATCGGTGGCCGCCTCGTGTGGAACGTCCTTGATGATGGCCCGGCCCTGCTCGGACCCGGTTTCCATGACGAATACGTGGCGGTCGCCGTCGAGGATTTCGGTGAACGCGAGGTCGAAACCCATGGTGGCCTTCGGCCCCGTTTTCATCGACGTGCAGAAACAGTTGGCGCTGGCGGAGGTGCAATTCACGGCGACGATCAGGCAGTCTTTGCGCCGGCGAACGTAGTCCGCATCGACGAAGCGGCCTTTTTGCAATACGGCGTCCTGGACGGCGAGGGCATGGACATCGCAGGGACGCACGCCGAGGAAGGCAAACTTCGGAGACCGGTGATGGCTTTCTGGATGGATTTCGAATCGTGAGCCGTCACGAGTGGCCTTCCACAACCGCACTTCGGGAGGAAACAGAAACCGTTTCATGGATCCGGGTCCGACCGCGGAGGCAAACAGGGCCTCTCCGGCGTCTCGTTTCAGCACATAGGTGCCGGGCCCGTGTTCATCGTTCCAGCCGCGCGGCAGATCCTTCACCGACCGAATCTCGTCCAGGCCAATGGCTCCGCCTTCCAATCTTGGAGCAATGACCCGATAACCGTCCTTATGGAGATTGCCGATCAGGACATCCAGATGGTCTTCCGTCAGCGTTATCCGCTCCGCATTTGCCACACCGGTCTCCTGCTATTCTATAAACTAAAGAGTATAAGATTGTATTCTCTTTTATAAGACAACACACTCCACTTTCAAAGTCAATTTACAACCGGCAGCACGCCTTGTCCATGACCTATCTCATGTAATACACGCACACTATTATTTCCAAGATTTTCCTTTTACGCCAAAGCCGTACTGCATAAATTGCATTTGAGCTCTACAAGCAAGAGACATGGAAATACTGGTCAGAATTGCCGGACGGACGTACCGGGCCGAGTCGAGTGCTCCTATCGACATCTCGATTCCCTTGCGCTTTGACGGTCGCCAGCCCGGAACTTACGGCGTGCCCCGGGCTTCGGCCCGCGCATACGAGGACGGAAGGTTCGTCGGAGATACCCGCCGCGGAGGCAGCTGCAACTTCGAGGAATACCGCCTCGTCCCCCATTGCAACGGGACCCATACGGAATGCGTCGGCCACATCGCGCATGAGCGGATTGCAATCCACACCACACTGCAAACGTCGTTGATGCCGGCCACGCTGGTCACGGTCACACCCGCCGAAACGTCGGCAACCGGTGAATCGTATCGACCGGACAAGAAACCGGAGGACCACCTGATCACGGCGAAGGATTTGCACCATGCCCTTCGCGAAAGCCCGCCCGAGTTTCTCGAAGCGCTGGTGATACGCACCCTTCCCAACGACGAGGGTAAGAAAAGCAGAGACTACCGGCTGGTCCAGCCGCCGTTTTTCTCTCTGGAAGCCATGGAGTACCTGGTCAGTCTGAACATCCGCCACCTGTTAGTGGACACGCCTTCCGTCGATCGCCTGCTGGATGAAGGTCTCCTCAGCGTTCACAGGATTTTCTGGGCCGTCCCGCAGGGAAGCTTCGACATCGATCCGGAAAACCATTCACCGAAGACCATCACCGAAATGATCTTCGTCCCCGACGAGATCCGCGACGGCCCGTATCTCCTTGAGTTACAGATCCCTCCGTTCGTGGCCGACGCAGCCCCGAGCCGGCCCGTTCTCTACCCGATCTCCGGACCGCTCTGAAGCCTACAGGAGCCGGCCTTGATGACGAAGCACGACGCAAGCGTGAGAAACTCCCCGCGGGCACGCCTGAAGAAGGCCGGCTGGCTCGTTCCGCCTGTCTTGGTCCTCGCGATGGCACGGGAGCCGTTCACGGTTGCTGCGCAATCGTTGATCTACTCGATGCCTTTGTTGACAATGGACCCGGCGTCGCTGGTCAACGTCACTACGGCGGAAGTTCTGGAAAAGTGGTTTGCCGCCGCGGGACTCGCGGCCTGGCTGGCAGGCACGGTCTGGTTTGCCCTCTTCCGTCAGGAAACAACGCCGGCCCCCGGTCGGACAACGCTCTGGCGTGAGTCGTTCAGGTTGCACTGGCGCAAGAACCTCCTGACACGGCTTTCCGGATACTATCTTATGGGCCTGTATGGGTTGACGGTCCTTGCGCCGCTCGTCACGCCGTATCATCCGAACCACCAGCAGGACCTGCTCGTCACGAGGAACCTGCCTCCGATGAGCCGCGTTCCGTACGTTCGATTGAAGACCGTGTCCCCGCAGGCGTCGGTCGATGGCGGCCTCGCTGCCGGGCTCCCGTATACAGTGCAGTCGATCAACGCGCGCCTCACCCGGCCGGAGCCGGACCTGCTGTACGTGACGGAATTCGTCCGGACGGATTCCTCGATCGTCCTGCACCAGGACCGCCACGTTCGTTCCATCCCGCTTACGGACCTGGCCGGCCCGACCGAAGCGGAGTTCGCCGGCGCTCACCGGCACTTCCTGGGAACGGACAGGTTCGGGCGAGACATCTTCAGCCGGATGCTCGTGGGGGCCCGCGTTTCGTTGTTCGTCGTGACACTGGCGCTTGTCATTGCCGCCTCCCTGGGTGTGGTGATCGGCGCGGCGGCAGGATACTTCGGCGGCTGGGTGGACACGGTCCTCATGCGGTCCGTCGATCTGATGCTTGCGTTTCCGGTGCTGTTTCTGATCCTGCTGATCGTCGGATTGATCGGGAGTTCCACGGCCATGCTGGTCCTGCTGCTCGGACTGACGGGATGGATGGGGGTTTCCCGGCTCGTGCGGGCAGAGATCCTCTCGCTCAAGGAGCGTACGTTCATCCTCTCCGCTCGGGCGCTGGGACTGGACAGCCGCCGCATCATTTTCCGCCATCTGCTTCCCAACGCCATGACACCGGTGATCGTGGCGGCGACGCTGAGGGTGGGCGGTCTCATTCTCGTAGAAGCGGGGCTGAGCTACCTCGGACTCGGCGTCCAGCCACCAACGGCCAGTTGGGGCAACATGATTAGCGAAGGGCGCGACGCGCTGCTGCACGCGTGGTGGATCGCGACGTTCCCGGGGCTCGCGCTGGTCTTGACGGTTGTTGCGTTCAATCTGTTCGGAGACGCCCTGCGCGAGACGAGCCGGCCGGGCGGAGCCATACCTGCCCACTGAGGTTTTGTATGAGCGTTCACGCTCGCATCGCGACAATCCTGATATTAGCCGGCGGCATCCTCGCAGGGTTGCTGCTCGTTTCCAGCCGCTGGTACCGTCCCCTGCCGAACGAACCTGTGAAGGAGGAGTGGCTGAGCGAACTGAGGGAATTGGGGGCGCAGGCCGTCAAAACCAGGGACGTTCCGATCGCTGCGCTTGTGGTCCATGAAGGCAGAGTCATCGGGCGAGGCTTCAATACCGTCACGGCCGACGGCGACGTGGGAGGTCATGCGGAAATCCGTGCAATATCCGACGCGGTGCGGCGGATCGGGACAGCCGACTTCTTTCGGCTCAACCGCGACAGCCTGGCCCTCATCACCACCTTCGAACCCTGTTTGATGTGCCGCGGTGCGATCATAGAACACAACATCCGTCGCGTCATTTTCCTGAAGCCAAAACCCTTTCTTCACGGAGTGAGAAACCGCTTCCTGGAGTGGCGCTACGAGTGGAACAA
Organism: Bacteroidota bacterium; assembly: GCA_037445875.1. Taxonomy (GTDB): domain Bacteria; phylum CLD3; class CLD3; order SB21; family SB21; genus JBBIJR01. Next base: position 27,395 of record JBBIJR010000028.1, read on the forward strand.
ACGCCGGGCACCGAGGGAGGAACTGCAGGACAGCCTGTTCAGGCTTCATCCCGACTTCGATACGGCCAAGGCTCCGTGATCGCTACGAACCCCTCAGGTCCACTTCGATGATCGGCACACTTCCGTTCCCTCTGTGATATATTCGTGCACGATGCGAAGCCCCTCGCGCTGCGCTGGCCACGGCAGCAGTTCCCGCGCCTCTTCATAGATGAGCCAGCGGAACGCCGTGTGCTCCGCCGAAAGAACGACCTTCTCGGAAATGACTTCCGCCGTGAAAACAGGTATGATATTCACCCGGTCATGGGCCGCTTCGTAAAAGGAGTTCACGAACGGCACACTCCACAGCCGTTCCGCCTCCAGACCCGTCTCCTCGCGAAGTTCACGCACCGCGGTTTGCCACGCCTTCTCCCCTGGATCGATCTTGCCCCCGATCATACGCCAGGAACCGGCATAGATCACGTTCGAAGCGCGCTGCATAAGCAGGTACCGTGGTCCCTCAGCCGTTCGGACGAACACGTGGCAATCAATCACCCGGCAAACGACGTCGGTCATTTCATCTCCTCGGCGTGAACGATCATGGCATGCGCCTCCTCTCCAAGATACCGGTCGATCAGATAGTGGGCCAGGTAGATGAACGGGATCAAGGTGATCGCGATGAAGAACTTGTAGATGTAATTGGTCACCCCGATGTTGAAGATCTGCGGCACGGGGACCTTGCCGGAGAAGGCAATGAACAACACCACGAACGAATCGATGAACTGCGACACAAAGGTCGAGGCCGTAGCTCGAAGCCAGATCAGGCGTTCCCGCGTCTTCCGGCGAATCCAGTGGAAGACGTAGATATCGATCAACTGGCCGATGAGGTAAGCCGTGATGGAACCGAGGATGATGCGGGTGGATTGCCCGAACACGGCATTGAACGTCTCGTCGGTGACCGGCGAGAATGGCGCCGCGGGCACGGCCATATCGATCACGAGCACGACGTACATGAACGCGATCATCCCCATGCCGATCAGCGTGATAAATCGGATGCCCGGCTTGCCGTAGTATTCGTTGATCACGTCCGTGACGAGAAACGTGATCGGAAACGGAATGACGCCCATCGTCATCGTAAAGACGATCGAGCCCGTCCATTCGTACTGGACGAGTTTGCTTCCCGTTGCCTCGGCGAGAATGAGCGCCGTGAGAAATACCGAGGCAAGGACCGTGTAGAGTCGTTGCGTCCTGGTCAAGAATAACGTCCGTGGTTGGTTTTGGACTCAGCGAATATGAGGACGGAACGGGTGAAAAGCAACAGCACAGTGCCGCGTGATTTCCGCGATACAGGGGACGGCGGTCAGGAACCGCTCCCCGCGGCGGGTTCGGTGCAAGCCTGGCTTCTTAATCGCGGTTCCATATGGTCCCCATCTCCGATATAACCATAGCCACGAGCTTTAGCTCGTGGCGATCGTTTGCCAAGAAGATGGTATTGGGTTTTAACCCAACCATTAGGGGCTGAAGCCTTTGCACTTTTGTTCTCGACATTCCCCCACCTGAAGGTCGCGGCTATGTATCTAATCGCACTGAAATCTACGTCTCACACTCGCACTCCGAGGCAAGGGCACTAAAACAAATCCCTCCTTGACAAAGAGGGTGTCGGGGGTGGTTCGCAGAATTCAGGTGCACCGCGTGCGGTGGCGCTATGGAGCGTAGCGGAATTGCGTATGGACAAACACCGGGCGTGTATACTTGTTGCTCGCCGCAAACAGGCCATACCCGCCTTTCACGTTGGAGTGATCCCCATAGTCCTGCCCGTGACTCCCCAACCCGTACGAATTCAGGCCTATGATCGCGCCTCCATCTATGATCTCCCTCGCAAAGGCGTGTATCTCGAGTACCGCATCGGACACCTCTTCGGAGGGTGGCAGGTAGTGGAAATTCCCTCCGTCGTACTCCAGATAGTCCGGTCGGTGGTTCCACGTATTATTGCCGTCGCCCAATCTGTAGGGATACGGGCCCACGGCGGAGAGCAGAGAGTACTCAGTTTGAAACCAGCTCGGATAGGTCTGTTTCGCGTAGCCTATAAATTCCGTGAGTCCGTCATCGCCCGAACCCAGTGAGTCGAAGAGGCTGATGTCATAACCCCTGCTGACGGGATCGTCCATCCAGCGGAGCACCGGCAGGTCGTTCTCTGCGTAGATCGAATCCCAGCCCCGGACGGACTTCGCCGTATCAACCACATAATCCACCTTCAAGGTATCGAAGGACTGGGGCTCGAAGAGAACGGGTTCCTGCGGCAGACCGGTCGTCGCCGTCAGGAGATTCCCGTCGGGCGTTTCAACCGTCAGGTCATACGTCCCTCCGGGAATCCACCGTACCGACCGGTTCAAGTCCACGTATACGCCGGGTTCCGTTTCCGTCAGACGAACGCTTCCGCTGTCGCACGTGATCGTCACCTGCGCGCCGGAAATCGCGGTTCGAACGCTGTCCACCTCTATGCGTCCTTCAAACGACGAGACATTGATGGCCCGGCTTACGAAGACACGGGTTTGGCGATGAGGATCCAGCAGCGAGTACACCTCAGTTACCTCCCGCGATCCTCGGATCCACGTATCACACGCAGCTGATGCTCAGGGAGAGCCGCTCGGCGATTTCCCGATAGGAAAGGTCCTCGACGCGGCTCATAAGGAAGACGATCCGCGGCTGTTCCGGCAGTTCTTCGACACGCCGCAGGATCTGTTCACGCAGAAACGTACGGTCCGGCTCCGGATCGTCGGCGCGAGAGGCCCACTCCAATTCGCTTCGGTATTCGCGTTCGACCTTACGATGACGCATCCAGTTGTTCGTGAGGTTGCCGGCGACGGTGTAGAGCAGTGCCTGGACGGATTTCTTCGGATCGATCGTGTGGCGCCGGTCCCACAAAATCGCAAAGGTGTCCTGAGCTAGATCGGATGCGGCTTCCGGATCGCCGATGCGGTACCGGATGAAACGGTGGATCGCGCCGCGGTACGCTCGAAAGAACTCCTCGAATGCTTTTTCATCGGATCGGCGAAGGCGTTCCGCTGTCTCGGCCGGATTCAACATGGAAGATCAGGGCTACTGATGGAAAACCCCGCCGAAGCGGGGCTTTTTGTTGACCTACTGGAATACCTCCGCAAAAAACGCCTTCATGTCGTTCCACGACAAGGAATCCGCCTGCGCGTGGTAGGCCAGCGGCAGATTGAACTTCCTGCCGTTTTCGTCGGCGGCCGGGTTCGTGAACCCGTGCATGGCGCCTTCGTAGTTCTTGAACGTGTACGCAGCGCCGGCGTCTTCCATTTCCTTCTGGAACGTCTTGATCTGCTCCCCGGTGACGAACTTGTCCGCGGCGCCGTTGCAGACGAGAATCCGGGCCTTGACCTCATGCGGTTTGGCCGGTGTGGCGGTGGTGAGGCTGCCGTGGAAACTCACGACGCCTTTGAGGTCCAGACCCTGCCGCGCCATGGCCAGCACGACTCCGCCGCCAAAGCAGTATCCGATGGCGGCGATGCGCTCCGGGTCCGTATTCGGGTTGCCCTTGAGGATCTCCATCGCCTTCATGAATCGCGCCTTCGCCCCTTCCATGTTCTTCATCACTTCGGACGCGAACTTCCCCGCGTCGTCCGGATGGTTGGCGGTCTTGCCATCGCCGTACATGTCCACGGCCAGTGCGATGTATCCCAGATCGGCCAGCATCTTTGCGCGATCGCGGGCATGTTCGTTATGGCCCCACCACTCGTGGACCACGAGCACGCCGGGACGCTTGCCTTTCTGATTGGCGTCATAGGCGAGATAGCCCTTCATCGTGATGTTGTCGGCCGAGTAGCTAACTTCCTCTCCCACGACGTTCTTTCCTTTCACCTGGTCTTTGGTTTCTCCCTTGCCGCACGCCACCAGCGGCAGCGCGAGAATCAAGCAAAGGACTATGGGGTTTTTGGCAGCCATGGTAATCCTCCTTGCTGATGAAACGTTCGCAATCAACGAGGAAAAATGGGGTGATTGAAAAGAAAATACAAGGGAATTTGTGATCGGGGTGTAAAGATCGGGAGATTGCTAACGGAGATTCGACTGCTGCGGGAGGCCTCTGCCGGTACTGTCCTACAATGCCTGCTCCAGCAGCGAGTCCGAAGTGTGTTCCCCGCAGCCAACCAACAAAAGACTGGACGCCAACCAAACAAGCAGTCTCAAGCTAATGTGCCTCAAGACGATTCCTGGGGCGGACAGCGGCACCTTTCACGCCATCCCAGAGCGCTTGCACGACGTATTCCCGAGCAATCCAGTTATAGCTTCCAAAAACACCGGCCACGCCCGATCCTCCGATATTCGATCGCTCCGTTATGCTCTTGTTGTACAACGGCTTCAGCCACTCCCAGAAGTCGTCGCTCATGCTTGATCCACATGATGTGTGAAATGTCGCATATTCCGGCGATACCGCCAGGGTCATATCGCGGATGATTGCGAATTCTATTCGCATGGTATCGTAGGGCGAACGTTGCATCGTTATCCCTTTGTACAGAGAAGTATCAAAGACGTGTGTGACAATAGCGATGTCGAAAATTCGAGCGAGAATCGCGGTTCGTGTATGCGAACGAACCAGCGGATCCTGACCAACTCACATAGAAAGTGAAGCTTCTGTGTGAATCCGGCACACCTTTGACGGTATCCGGCATTGCAGAATAGGCAAAGTCACCTGGGATGGATGTTGCGGCGGAAAAGTGCCGACCATCTTGCTTTGCAACGTCCAACGTGTATGAGGTTTCTGCACGTATTCTAAGTTCTTGATCGACGTCTACGTACACGCCAAACCCCCTGTGCATCAGGTGTACAGATTGTCCGTCCCCGGAAACAGTCACGGAAGCGTGCTATCATATTCGTAGTACGCCACGTAGTGATTGCGGGCACAGTACATCATATCCAATAAGCTCGTGTCCGTCACGCCGTGGATGAAATGTACATTGCTGAGATCGGTCGGTATGATCTTTCCCACGTAGATTTCGGTGGGATGTCCCAGATAGAAACTGCTGGACGAGTCCGGTGCCAGCAGCCCCATCACGACGTCGTATTCGTGATCGAGTAGGGAGTCTGATGACGTATCCCTACAGCCGGCCATTAGAAGACCAAGGGTCAGATAGCCGATGTGAACACACTTCACCTGCATCTCTTAAAGGCGATTCGGTGGACGCTGGGAGCTATGACTCACACTGTCCCACAACGCTTGGACAACGTACTGATTCACAGCGGCACTATATGCGCCAAAAACACCCACTACCTGTTCGCCGGTCATGTTGGACCTTTCTTCAATGGACATTTCGTACAACGACTTCTCGAACTCGAAAAAGGCAGGGCTCACACTGTTGCCTCCGCACGGAGTGTGAAAAAGCGCGTAAGCCTGATTCACGGCACGAATCTCGTCTCTGCATGTCACAAACGTCAGCCGCTGAGTTGTGTTAAATTCTCTCATCGTAATCGTACGCCCAAGCTCTGTGGCGTAAAGATATGCAGAAAAGCTCGGAAAATTGCTCTGTTGATGAACGAGCACATAGTACGACGAACCTGACACGCTGTCTATCAAGATCGGGAACTTTATTCCGTCGTAAGCGTCCGGTATCCTGCGGAGCGTATCGGAATCCGGGAACAGGATCCTCGGGAGTTCCGGCACTGTAGTCGTCGCACGCCAAACGTCGCCTTCAGCGGTTTGTACGACCAACTCATATGAATGCCCGGCAACGACCGACAGGTCACGCTGCACATCTCGATAGATACCGAAACCTGTGTGCGAAAGAAGCGTCGAGTCGTTGCTGTGCACGATCGTCACCGTTGCGAGGCTGTCGTACTCATAATAATTGATGTAGTGGTGCCGAGCACAGTACATCAGTTCCTCAAGAACCGGATCGGTTGTGCCTTGAATAACGAAGATGTCGCTGGTGTTTGTCGGTATCATCATCCCAACGAACACCTCTGTCGAATAGGTCCGCATTTCACCTCCAACTGAATCTGGGGTGAGCAAACACATCGCTACTCTGTAGGGGTGATCCAGGAGTGAATCCGAGTGTTGACGTTGCTGACATGCAATACAGACAACGACAAGGATGATTGAAACTAGGGCTGAGTGCCTTGAATGTATCATGGTTGTCCTCCCAACGGTTCCTCTCGGTGGTTCGAGGCAATTAAGTCGAGCCCACGGGGACCTACCACAATCCGAGGCCGAACTTGTAAATTCTGTCATCCAACCCACCACCTGTTGCCAAATCCGTGTTCAGATAATTGGCCCCATCATTCGTACGGTTCCTCACATTCGTGAATGTCAAATTCCCCGCCGCCCCTTCGGAGAACCGGTCGTCCTGATCAAAAAGAAGCAACTGGGGGTGAACAACGTACATCTGTGGGATGTTTTGCTGCACCATGTTGGTTCCCGCATTGTAAGTATCCCAGTTCTTGATCCAGTAGTATCCAATGAGCGGGTTCCAGGTGTAGTGAACACGATCCATAAGGCCTTCCCGCCAGTCATCCTCAAAAGGCAGAATAACGCGCGTAAACTCATCGTCGAGCTTGAACAGATACGTGAGATCGTTGTCGGGACGTTCGTACCACTTCTTCTTCTTGTTGACGTCGTTGAAGTACGCGTTGACTCCCCGCGCGTCGTTTCGCCAGATACCGTTGAACTTCCAGCGGGCATCCACAAGGCCGGAAATCGGATGGTTGTACCACATCTCGAATTCCTCATGCGAGTTTCCATCCCGTTCGACCTTGAGCCAGACCGCTTTGAACGTCAGGTAATAGGAGGCCGTTTCGACGTCTTCCGACGGTTCCTCTCCTCCGCCGTTGTCGTTCTCTTCGAGAGAAAGAACAAACAAGGCATACGGCAGGTTGTTGTACATGTCGTCGAGGTCAGCGTTCCACTCGTCGTCGATCGTGTCGATGTCCGTCTCCCACATCTGGGACATTTCTTCGGTTTCCATCGACCACTCCATCCTGCTGACCACGGCCTTGAACGTGGGATACGTGATCTGCGTGGACCCTTCTTCCGGATACAGACGGTCCACGTCTCCGCAAATGCCGAACGCATAGTCGCCGGCCTTCGCAATGGCGGTCATGAGCGGTGACGCCTGAGTTTCGTTGAACAACTCCACGCGAATCGTGTAATCGAGACTGTCAACGGTCAGTTGATCGTCGGCACCCTCGACCAGCCCCGATAGCGGTACCGATTCCTCTTCCAGGATGCGTTCGATATTCGTCACGTTGATCAGTGCGTTGTCCTGTGTGTAGATTGCCGCCAGTTCCTCAAGGTAAGCCCTGGCTTGCTCACGGCTGAGGTTCTCGGCGGTACGCCTCAGTGCCCCTGTGTCGCCGGCATCCTTCACTGCGCCGGGCCGTTCACAACCGGCAAGAATAACAGCCGCCATGATCATTCCTGCTAAGACAAATCTCGTTTTCATGTTCATACCTCCATTTCCGTCTTGTGAACCACCGAGAGGACTCTTGTCGGACGGTGGTTCTGTACGGAAGTTGTTGGAGGTATTCAATCGACAGTATCGTTGAACGATATCGCTGGTAAAAATCGTTGGTGTTTTCCTGTCCCATTAATAAGCACGTCATTGCGAAGCCTGGATGGTGCGATACCCATATATCTTTGGAACGCTTTGCGAAACGTCTGATAGCTGGCATATCCGCAAGCGGCGCACACCCGAAACAGCGATGGCTCGCCACCGCGAATGAGCGCCAGGGCATTCTCCATGCGGTATTGCACGATGAGATCGTGAGGCGATTTCCCGTGGTTGAGCAGACAAATCTCATACAGGTAGCACGGCGACATGCCGAGCAGATCGGCCAGCGCCGTGACTTTGAAATTCGGATCCGTATGGTGGGTGCGGACGAGAACGGCTATGCGATCCGCAAGCGACGATTCGCCCCCCCCGACTGCGGTGATGCACCAAGCGCAACCCCCTCATGGATTTCTCCTCTGGTACTTCCTGTCTGTGCCGGTGGCATGGTCATGGCTGAACTCTGGGCTGTGGCAAACAAACGAAACAATATAATATATTCGGACTCGAAAGTCAATTTTCTAAATATTGACCTTATTCGTTGACAAACCGGTTGCTGTTCTCTATATTCGCGTTGCCAATTTCGAGCCATGAAACTCTATCCTGCATGAAGTTCCTCTGCTTCCTGTTTTTTCTTACGGTTCTGCTCTCCTGCGGCGAATTCGAGGACAAAGTTCTTAACCAACCCCCGGTGATCACTTCGGTCCAGGCGCCGTCGTTCGTCTCGGCGAACGATACGATCTTCGTACGGGCGCACGATTCCGAGGGGGACTCGATCTCCATCGACGCGGACGTTCTCACCGCGGGGGGAACGGCCGTAAACGACGCGTTCACCAAGAGCTTCACCGACGACGGGCAGAACGGAGATGTCGCCGCGGGAGACTCGATCTTCACCGCCGTCGTCAACCGCCCGGTACTGCTTGCACAATCGACGTCGAGCTTCGAGTTCATCCTTACCCCGTCGGAACAGGACGGCAACGCGGGCGATCCGGTGACGGTCACGGTCCTGCAAAACCCGTCCAGCGGGCATCCGCCGGTGATCGGCAATCTGCAAGCGCCCGACACGCTGCAACTCGATGCCGACACGGTGACCTTCCTCGTCACGGTCGACGTGTCGGACCCCGAAGGACTGAGCGACATACGAACGGTCTACTTCCTCTCCACGGGCGGCTCCGTCATCGACCTGTTCGATGACGGCAATGCCGGTAACGGGGACAACACGGCTAACGACGGCACGTATTCGCGGATTCTGATCCTCCCCCCGACGACAACGCCGGGCGAATACCATTTCACGATGCGCGCGGTCGATTTCACCAATCTCGTGAGCAACTTGATCGATTTCACGCTCGTTGTCTTGCCTGCCGCCGGACTCGATGCCTCCTCCTCCACGACCCCCGGGGAGATCGAGGGACGTTCCAGATGAAGAAGACGTTCATACTCCTTTTGCTGATCGCTCCGGCCTTCGCGGCCGCCCAGTCCGGTAAGACGTTGAGACGAACGTTCCGGCTGTCCGGTGAGTCCGGCGCCGTGATGTCCGCGCCGCGGCCTTCCGGGAACACGGTCAGCGTGATCCGGACCGTGGCGGACACGGCGTACACGGCCAACGAACGCGGCCTGAGCATCACGATCGACGGCGGCGTATCCTGGATCAACGTGGGACGCGCGGACGGCATCTACAAGGGTAGTATCGCCGCGATCGATGTGTCCGGGCCTACGATCTACGTCTCCACGATCTTCGATACGTCGATCACACCGGAACCGACCGCCGGCGCGGGAGGCGGCCTCAGCATCTCGACCGACTTCGGCGCTTCGTGGCGGCACATCCCCCAGCCGATGGACACGTTCACCGCGCGCTACGGCTACGTTCTCCGTCCCAACGGCGACACGCTGACGATCACGGCGGTCCGCACCAACATCGACAACGTGACCTACGACATCGCCGTGACGGACTCAACGATCTGGCTGACCAGCTTTGCCGGAGGCACGCGCGTCGCCCGGATTCTGTCCGACGGCACCATCGGCCCCTTCGAACTGACCGGCATCCCACCCGATACGCTGGACGAAGTCCTCCCCAACCAGGACTACGACTTCCTGATCGACCCGTTCCTCAACCTCAACCACCGTGCGTTTTCGGTGATCGCCGCGACCGACGGCATATGGGCGGGCACAGCGGCGGGCATCAATCGCAGCACGGACGCCGGACTCAGCTGGCAGCGGTACTCCGTGTCCAACAGCAACCTGCCGGGCAATTTCGTCGTCGCGCTGGGCGAACAGATCTATGTTGAGAACGGCCAGATGTACCGAAACATGTGGGCCGCCTGCAACCAGGCGCTCGGGCAAAACGAGTACAACGGCATCGCGGTCAGCGCGGACAGCGGCCGCACGTGGCGCGTTGTCCTCCGGGGGCCGTTCATGAACAATCTCGCATTCGACGGCAAGACGGTCTACGTAGCGTCCGACGAGGGTCTCTACCGTTCCGAGGACCTCGGCACGACGTGGGAACGGTTCCTCACGCTGGTCGACCGCAATACGCAGGACCGCACGTACAGCCCGGCGTATCTGGCAGTCGGCGTGGACTCCACAAAGGAGCCGGCAACGTTGTACGCGGGAAATGTCGACGTTCTGGCCGTTTCCGGCGACAACGGCGTCTCTTGGCGTTTTGCCCGATCCTTTATCGAACCCGGCACGACCGGCACGCCAAGAAGTTACGCCTCGCCGAATCCGTTCTCGCCCAGCTTCCTGCCCAACGTGACGCGGTTCTTCTTCGATTCGACCGGCCTCGATCCGGCCGCGGACAGGGTCACGATCCGCATTTATGACTTTGCGATGGACCTGGTCGCTACGGTCGCGGAGGGCGAGAGCCTGACAAAGCAATTTTCCTGGAATGGACTGAACAACCGGGGCAAGCGCGTCGCCAACGGGACGTATGTTTACGCCATCAAAGCGGGCGGCCGAACGTTCTGGGGCAAAGTGACGGTGAGGAACTGACATGAGACGGATCGTTTGTTTACTCATTCTCTGGATGCCGTCCGGATGGCTGCAGGCCGGGGAATCCGCCGGGCAGGCCGGTGCGTTTCTCCGCATCGGATTGGGTCCGCGCGCCAGGGGCATGGGCGACACGTACACGGCTATCGCCGATCAGACGGTCGCGGCGTATTATAACCCGGCCGGGCTCGGATTCATCAAGGAACGGGAAGCAGCGGTGGCCTACAGTTTCATGACGTTCGACCGTCGTTTCAACTACGTGGGCTTTTCGACTCCCCTTCAGCACCAGGCCGGTTTCTCGCTCGGCTTTGTTCAGAGCGGTTTCACCGACGGCACGGCCCGCTTCGATAACGGTGAACCAACGGGCGAGGACATCAGCGACAACAAGTGGGCCGTTTTCATGGGCTTTTCGCTCAGGTTCAGCCCGAAGCTCGCCATCGGGCTTGCTCCGAAATTCCTGTACTCCAAAGTCTACGACGTATCGTCCAACTCCTTCGGCGTGGATCTCGGCGTGATGTACCGGCCGGTGGAGCGGCTGTCCGTTGGTCTGGCCTACAAGGAGCTCGGGCAGTCATTCAAGTACAGCCGTAACGCGACAGGGTTGGGCGACCAGACGACCAGGGACCGACTACCCCGCACGCTGCGTGGAGGTGCCGCGTTCGACGTCCCGATGAGCGGCACGGTCAAGCGTGTGCTGTTCGCCGTCGACTACGAGTCCGTCCAGGACCAGCCCGGCCGTCTTCACGTGGGCGCGGAGGCCAACTTGCTCGACAAGATAGCCTTGCGCGCAGGCATGGACGACAAAGACCTCACGGCCGGCTTTTCCGTACCTTTCAAGATCCGGGAGCGCCGCCTGCGTTTTGACTACGCTTTCATCCACGATTCCCGCTCCGGCATCGCCTTCGGCTCACAGGATATCTCCCTCGCTTATCAGTTCTGACGGCTTCCGCGGTGGACATGGAAAACCGGCGGGATATCGTTCGCTCCTTTTTCCCCGGTACGGCCCGATCCTACGATTTCGTCGTCCGGTGCTTCACCCTTGGTCTGGACGTTTGGTGGAAGCGCGGCCTCTGCCGTCGCGTGGTTCGTGCGGAGCGCATCCTCGACCTCGCATGCGGCACGGGCATCGTCACGCAGGGGCTGGCCCGGCGTTTTCCTCAGGCGGAGTTTGTCGGCGTCGATGTGACCGCCGATTATCTGGAGATTTATCGTGAACGAATCGCCGCCCGCGGCGTGCGCGCCTCGGCCATTCTCGGCGATGCGGAAGAGGCGCCTCTCGACGGCGTGTTCGACGCGGTCGTGAGCTCTTACCTCCCCAAGTACGTCGACCCCGACCGCCTACTTGCACACGTGGCTCCCCACGTGAATCCGGGCGGGGTGCTCGTCGTACATGACTTTACCCTGCCGCCGTGTCGCTTAGTGCGCACTATGTGGAACGCTTACACCCGGGCCATGAATCTCATCGGCCGCCGGTTCTTCCCGGAGTGGAAGGCCGTATTCGACGGAGGACTGACCCGGTTGATCCGGCAGACGGACTGGTTTGAAACGTGGCCTGCCGCTCTTGATCGTCACGGCTTCCATGATGTGCAGCGAACCTATCTTACATTGGGCTGCTCCGGCCTCGTATGGGCCACGAGGCGCGCTGAGGCCGGAAGCAAGGAATGACCCTGGCCGACCGCATGCTCGATTTCTACCGGCGGCTGCGGTTCGACCCGCATCTGCGCGGCGTGCGGGTGATGAACCCCTACTCCGACCGCGTCGTTTTCGCTCTTGTCCGCATGTTTGCAGAGAAGTTCTACTCCGATAACCGGCCGAGGAGGATCATGCTCGGGATCAATCCCGGCCGATTCGGTGCCGGCGTGACCGGCATCATGTTCACCGATCCCCATAAACTCCGTCACGACTGCGGTATTGCCAACGATTTGATCGGAAGGGCCGAACTGTCGGCGGATTTCTTCTATTCCGTCGTGGAGGCGTACGGCGGACCTTCGGCTTTCTACGGCGATTTCCATGTGAGCGCCGTCAGTCCGTTGGGATTTATGCGCTCCGGGCGTAATCTGAATTACTACGACGACCCGAAACTGCTGGCGCGCGTGGCCCCATTTGCCGATTCCTGCATCCGGCAACAGATCGCTTTCGGACTGAGGACAGACGTGTGCTATTGCCTCGGCGAAGGAACCAACTATCGCCACGTGGAAGCCTGGAACCGCACACGCGGCTGGTTCGATCGGATCATCGCGCTGCCGCATCCAAGATGGATCATGCAATACCGGCGAAAAAAGAAATCGGCGTTTGTGGAGTTGTATATCCACGCGTTGTCATCGGCCTCCGGTGGTCGGTGACCATGCATGCGTGCATCGTCACATGCTTGTGCAAAATAGTACTTGCATTTCAGGGGGCCGCCACCTATATTGGCACGACTTTGAAACCCTAAATGTTCTTACAAACCCTATAAACACACGTACTTAAAACCCCAAAATCCGATGAGGCAGATTTGGTGTGTTTGGTATCCTTGTCGGGCATAAGAGGAGAAATCCCATGTTGAAGAGAATCGTCGTTCTCGCCATGGCAGTGGTTCTGCCGGTTGTAGTTCTGGTCGGCTGCGGTGGCCCTCCGAAAGAGGACATCGAGAAAGCGACCAAGGCCAGAGCGGCAGCCGATGCGGCAAAAGCGGACGTCTATTCCAAGGATAGTTATGATGCCGCGATGGCTGCGTGGAAAGAAGCCACGGACCTGGACAAGAAGAGCGATTTCGGCAAGTCCAAGGTGAAGTATCAGGAAGCCGCCAAGAAGTTCGACGAGGCCGCCAAGGCTGCTCCGGACAACATGAAGAAGGCCCAGGACGATGCGACCGCAATGGTGGCCAGCATGAAGGCTTCGATGGATGCCCATGGCAAGGACAAGAAGATGATGATGGCCGTCAAGGGCATGAAGAAGGATGACAAGGCCAAGTATGATGCGGCCATGAAGGAAGCGACGGCGATGGTTACCGAAGCCGAAGGCATGATTGCGGACAACGCGATGGGCGCGATGGAGAAGCTGAATGCCGCCAAGGCCAAGTGGGATGAGGCGATGGCGATGACGATGCCGAAGAAGAAGTAAGCCGATTCGTTCATCGAACGACAAGGGGCTGCCCCGAAAGGGTCGGCCCCTTTCTGTTTTATGTCTTTCAGCCAGGAAGGTCTTGCGGTTTTCATCTTTCTAATCTCGCGGTGACGGATTTCCTGGAAATCGTCGGATACCTCGGACGTGTGGCCATACTGGTTCCCCTGTTCGTCGCCATCGTGTGGCGGTGGAGGATCCGTCAGAAGGAAGCTAAGGCACGTGCGACCCAGAATAGACGAGACCCTACGTGACCTGTTTCAGGCCGATCTCCTGTCGTACGTTCTGCCGACGGGAACGACGATGTATGTACTGGCTATGCTGGCGGTTCTGTACGTCTATGTCGGGCGGTCGGAGCGATCGGGTCTTTCGGCCTATCATGCACTCGGATCCAGCATATACGGAATGGCGGCCGGGCTCATAGGGACCCGCGTTTTCTATCTCCTCGAGACGTTCGACCGGACGATAGAACACCCCGCCGTGATTCCTGGATGTTTTCGGCCCGACCACGTCGTGGGGTGCCTATCTGGCC
>JBBIJR010000029.1:0-39537 GCA_037445875.1 Bacteroidota bacterium
GGCAAGTTCCTGGTAGACTTCGGCAAATTGAACGTGTTGCACTCTCACGCCTTCCCGTTTGTGCACCGGCCTCTGTATCAGCAGATGTATTTCGGCGACGAGGGACTCAACGACACGGGCGTCGAAATCAACTCGCTGCTGCCCACCGGTGACATTTACACCAGGATCAATGTCACGATGGCGACGGGTGACGAACTCGACGGCGGCCGCAAGAGCCTGTTCGGATCAAGCCGTCTCGGCAGTTTTTTTACTCTGTCCGAGTTCTCCGTGGTGGAGACGGGTCTTGGTGCCGCCACAGGCCGAAACGCCAGTACGTCCGACCGCTTTTACTGGTACCACGGCGACGTGAAGTACCGATGGAAAAAGGATCAGTACCGCTCGCTGGCGTTGTGGTCGGAAGCCCTGGTCAGCCGCAGCGGAGGGCTCGGTACGTTCGGCGGCTATGCCGCCGGCGCTTACCAGTTCGATAGACGATACGAGGTTGGAGCAAAGTTCGATCTCACGCAGTCGATGGACTCCAGGGAGGTCACGAAAGCCTTTTCCGGCAGTTTTAACTTTCTGCCGGTGGAAGAGACCTTGGTATTTCGCCTCGTGCTCACCCACACCCGTCCGGAAGGCGATCGCACGTTCAACAGCGTGATGCTTCAAACGATCTTCTCGCTGGGGCCTCACAAGGCCCACACATTCTGAACGCATGTCTAACCCGTTGCAAAAGGCCATTCACATGTTAAAACGATCAAGCCTCCTGGCGCTCGGCCTCACATTGCTGTGGGCGGCCGTTCCGGCTGCCCAGGTGATCGATGTGGTCACGAGCACGACCGATCTGAAATCCATCACGGATGCCGTGGGCGGGGACAAAGTACGATCAACAAGCATTGCCCGCGGCAACCAGAACATCCACTTCGTGGACGTCCTGCCCAGCTACATGCTCAAAATCAAGAAGGCCCGCCTATATGTGAAGATCGGGATGGGGCTCGACCAGTGGGCCGATCCGCTGATCGACGGATCGCGGAATGCCAACCTCATGATCCTCGACTGCTCGCGGGACATCGAAAAACTCGACGTGCCCTCCTCGGCGGTGGACGCCAGCATGGGTGACGTGCACCCTTACGGAAACCCGCACTATTGGCTGGATCCGAGGAACGGAAAGGTCATGGCGCGGACGATCTTCGATGCCTTATGCCGTCTGTCTCCGCAGGACGCGCCTTATTTTGCGGAACGGCTGAAGACGTTCGAAATGCTGATGGATCAGAAGATGGAAGTCTGGAAGAAGTTGTTCGAGCCGTATCATGGCACCAAGATCGTTGTCTATCACGACGATTGGCGTTATTTTGCCGGTGCTTTCGGACTCAACGTCGTCGGGTTCGTCGAACCCAAGCCGGGCCTGGAACCGACGCCGTCCCACCTCTTCCATGTGGCCAATCTGATCCGGAACGAACACGTGAGGTTGATCGGTTATCAGCCCTACTTCAGCGAGCAGGCCCCGCAATCCCTGGCGGACCAGACCGGTGCCCGGGCGCTCGTGCTGGCAACCTCTGTAGGTTGCGTGCCCGGTGTGTACACCTATCTCGATATCTTCGAGTACAACCTCTCCCGCATCATCGCGGTCCTGAACGAA
Organism: Bacteroidota bacterium; assembly: GCA_037445875.1. GTDB lineage: Bacteria > CLD3 > CLD3 > SB21 > SB21 > JBBIJR01. The sequence goes on from JBBIJR010000029.1 coordinate 1,619, forward strand.
GGAGGTTGACATGGAAAGTACGAACGGGATTCCCCTGATTCACCTGGACGATGTGACCCTGGGCTACGGAAAGAACATCGTTCTCGAAAGGGTGCGTGCGACCATCTACCTGAATGATTTCATCGGTCTCGTGGGACCCAACGGGTCCGGGAAGACGACGCTGCTTCGCGCAGTCCTGGGTATACTCTCCCCCATCCACGGTACCGTGAGCCGACCCACACCGGGCTTCGACGTCCGGTTCGGCTATGTGCCGCAGAGAGAACATCTGGACAATCTTTTTCCCTTGACCGCTTTCGAGGTCGTGCTAATGGGCACGTACCGCAAAGTGGGCCTCCTCCGCCGTCCGCAGAAGGAGGACGTCGAACTGGCCCGGACGTGTCTCGACCATGTGGGCATCCGGTCTCTGGAGCACCGGCTTTTCAAGACCCTGTCCGGCGGACAAAAACAGCGAACCCTCATCGCCAGGGCCCTGGCGACCAAGCCGAGCATCCTTGTCCTCGACGAACCGACCAACGGGATGGATCTCCTGTCCCAGAAGTCCATTCTGGACTTGATTCAGGAATTACATGACCGGGACGGCCTGACCGTGATCATGGTGAGCCACCTCCTGACCGAAGTGGCAAACTACGTGCAGAAGATCATTCTAGTCGAAGCCAACGACGTTCAGGTTGGCCCGGTGGAGAACATTCTGACCGGCTCCAATCTCTCCCAACTATACGACATGCCGGTGTATGTGGAGAGAGTCCGCGACCAGCACGTGATTGTGGTCGGAGGACGAACATGAGCGGCGTCCTCGAGATCTTCGGCATCGAGTTTATGCGACATGCCTTGACGGCCGGAATGCTGGTTGGAGCTATGTGCGGATACGTCGGGGTCTACATCGTTTTGCGCCGCATCGTTTTTGTCGGTGCGTCTCTGGCGCAGATCGCATCTTCGGGCTTTGCGGTCGGCATGCTGTTGGGGTGGAATCCGTTCATATCCGCCGTGGCCATCACCCTCATGGGAACTTTGCTCTTTTCCGTGCATCTTCGAGGCGGCCGGATCCCCCAGGACAGCATTCTGGCCCTGGGTTATACCGTGGCCGCTGCCGGAACGATCCTGTTGCTGGCAAAACATCCTAAAGGCGATGCCGATTTAATGACCCTGCTGTTCGGAAACATCCTCACGATCGGCGTCGATCAGATCTATCTGCTCGTCGGAGCGTGCATGGTCGTCGGCAGCCTGCATCTGCTGTTCTACAAGGAATTCGTGTTCATGTCCTTCGACCCGGAGATGGCCGAAACGCTGGGCTTCCGCCCGCAGGCCTGGAACATGCTGTTCTACGTCTCGCTGGGAGTCGTGATCTCCCTGGCGGTTAAGTCTGCGGGCATTCTCCTGGTGTTCGGGTCGCTTGTGCTGCCGCCCGTCGCGGCCTTGTTGTTGACCCAGCGGTTGAAGTGGGTGTTTGCGTGCTCGGTGCTCGTTGCGGTGGTTACCGTTCCGACCGGCCTTTACCTTTCCTTTGAAGCCGATCTTCCATCCGGTCCCACGATTCTGGCGATTCAGGCGGGAATCCTAGCACTGGTGAGTCCCCTCCGGGTTTTTCGCAGACCCTGAAAAAAGAAAGCCCGCGACCGGGGATCACGGGACAGACTATTCGCTGGATCGAACCGTTAGGATCCGAAGTGGTTCTTCAGGCGTTTCTCGGCGATGCTGATCCGGTTCTGGGCCCTGAGCAGCGCCTTCTTGACCTGCTCGACGTCGTAACTGGACCGTTCCTCCATCTTCTGCAGCGCCCGTTCGTGGGCCTCTTTTGCGCGATTGATATCGATGTCGGACGCCTTCTCACAGGTCTCTGCCAGTACGGTCACCTTGTTTTCGTGCACATCGACAAATCCGCCGCTGGTGGCAAAAAAGTCGTCGTAGCCGTCTTCTTCACGGACGCGTATTTCGCCGATCGTCATGGCGCTGATGAACTCCGTGTGGTTTCGCAGAATCTCGAATCCTCCGACCACGCCGGGAGCGGCAAAATCCACGACGTCGCCCTTGAACACGACGTGTTTCGGAGTAATGATCTCGACGTAAATAAGTTTGGATGGCTCCATCGTTGTTCGGTCTCCGGATTACGCCTTCATCTTCTTGCCTTGTTCCACGACTTCGTCGATCGTCCCCATCATCAGAAACGCCTGTTCCGGCACGTCGTCCGTCTCACCGTCGACGATGGCCTTGAAACCGGCAATCGTATCTTCTTTCTTGACATAACGCCCTTCGCGTCCGGTAAACTGCTCCGCCACGGAGAACGGTTGCGACAGAAACCGCTGGATCTTCCGCGCGCGATACACAACCACCTTGTCATCGTCCGACAACTCGTCCATGCCGAGGATCGCGATGATGTCCTGCAGGTCCTTGTATTTCTGCAGCGTCTCCTGGACGCGTTTGGCTGTCTCGTAGTGGTCGTGGCCGACGACCTGCGGATCGAGAATGCGGGACGTGCTGTCCAGAGGGTCGACCGCCGGATAGATACCGAGTTCCGCGATCTTCCGGGACAATACGGTTGTGGCGTCGAGATGCGAAAATGCCGTGGCCGGCGCCGGGTCCGTCAAATCGTCCGCGGGAACGTAGATCGCCTGGATGGACGTGATGGAACCTTTCTTGGTCGTTGTGATGCGTTCCTGCAATTCGCCCATCTCGGTCGAGAGGTTGGGCTGGTATCCGACGGCGGACGGCATGCGGCCCAGCAGGGCGGACACTTCCGAACCCGCCTGCGTGAACCGGAAGATGTTGTCGATGAAGAGCAGCACGTCGCGGCCTTCTTCGTCACGGAAATACTCGGCGATGGTGAGTCCGGAGAGGCCCACGCGCTGACGGGCGCCGGGCGGTTCGTTCATCTGCCCGAACACGAGGGCGGTCTTGTTGATCACACCGGATTCGGTCATTTCGTAGTACAGATCGTTCCCTTCGCGCGTGCGTTCCCCCACGCCGGCAAACACGGAGTATCCGCCGTGGTGCTTGGCAATATTGTGGATCAGTTCCTGGATGATGACCGTTTTACCGACTCCGGCGCCTCCGAACAGGCCGGTTTTTCCACCGCGCATGTACGGTTCGATCAGGTCGATCACTTTGATGCCCGTTTCGAACATCTCGCTCGATGTGGACAGGTCGCTGAGTTTCGGGGAAGGCCGGTGGATGGGGTCACGCCGCGTGGCCGTCACGGGCCCTTTTTCGTCGATCGGATCGCCGATAACGTTGAGCAGACGTCCCAGGACCTGTTCGCCCACCGGCATCGTAATGGGTTCGCCGGTATCGATCACCTCGATGCCGCGCATCAGACCGTCGGTCGAGTCCATGGCGACGGCACGGACGCGATTCTCACCCAGATGCTGCTGGACTTCCAGTACGAGGTCCGCGCCGTCCGGGCGCTTGACGATACTTGCGTTGAAGATCTTCGGCAGCTGTCCGTTGCTGAACTCCACGTCCACGACCGGGCCGATCACCTGAACGATTTTACCTTTGTTCATGTCCACTGCTTCCTTATCGCTGTTGAGAGATCCATCTTGTGTGTTCTATTTTTGTAACGCCTCAGCCCCGCTCACGACTTCGAGAATCTCCTTCGTGATGGCTGCCTGCCGGGCGCGGTTGTAGTTCAGGGTCAGATCGCTGATGAGCTCCCCGGCGTTCTCCGTTGCGGTGTCCATCGCAGTCATCCGCGCACCCATTTCCGCCGCAAACGATTCAAGGAGGATGCGCCACATTTGCACGTTCAGGTGCCGCGGAACCAGAGCGCTGAGGATTTCGTTCTGGGACGGCTCGTAGAGGTAGTCCGCCTCGATCCGGTAGTGATGCTCGCTCTCCACCTTTTCGGGTTCCACGGGCAGGAGTTTTTCGAGCACCAGTTTCTGCTGGAGCGCGGACTTGAACTCATTGTACAGGACGTACACTTCATCCGCACGTTCCTGTAGGTAGCCGTTCACGCAAGCCGCCACGATCTTCTGTGCGTCCGAGAAGGCCATTTGGTTAAAGAAGTTCGTGAAACGCACTTCCACGGGATAATGTCTCTTCGTAAAGTACTCATCTCCCTTTCGGCCCACGGTGATCAGCTTCAACCTGCCGTCGCGATAGTGCGCTTGGAAAGACTCTTCCAGCAGCGTCAGTACGCGGCGAATGATGGTGCTGTTGAACGCCCCGCAGAGCGAACGGTCGGCCGTCACGACCACGAGCCAGACGTTCTTGACTTCCCTCGGACAAACCAGCGGATTCTGGCGGGCCTCGTCGTTGTTGATCAGATGTTTGATCAGCGCGCCCAGCTTGTACGCATAGGGCCGGGCCGACAGGATGTTCTCCTGGGCCCGCCGCAACTTGGCCGCCGCTACCATCTTCATGGCCCGGGTGATCTTCTGCGTGCTTTTGACGCTGGAAATGCGCCGCCGAATCTCTCGTAGGGTTGCCATACCGCCGTTGGTTAGTGCTTGGTCTCCGCGTCCGCGCTGTCGGTCAGGGTCTTTTCATCCAGACTTTTCATCGCCTCTTCCATGATGGCCTGCGTCGAGACGTCATTGAACTGCTTCTTTTTCTGTTCGTCCTTGTTGATTAGGCCCATGGTGTGCTTGAAATCCGGACCGGAAAAACCGAAGGGCACGGTGAATTGTTCCAATTCGTTGTCCGGCGCTTCCTCCGGACGCTGGTACTTCTTGATGAAATTCTCGTCCGCGGCCATCTTCAGAAATATCTTGACGAACGTGTCCATCGGAATTTCTTTGGGTTTGGACGCGCAGCCGCCATGGCCCAACAACATGGCCACCATGAATCCGGCAGCGCCGATTCTCAGAACTCGTTGCATATCCACCTCCCTGGTTTAGCGTGAGGGCCCGGGAAACGTCCCATGCCCGGCGAACAAAAACCTCTCAGCGAGCGGCCGTATCTTTGGCCAGTTCGGCCGCCGCAGAATCCACCATGCCTTTCATCATCGATCCCATATCGGTTCCCCCGAGGGCCTTCATCATTTCTTCCATCATCAAGCGGCCCATGATCTCTTCGATCTCTTTCTGTTTGGCCTCATCCTTGTCGATGAGTTCCGCGGTGTGCTTGAAATCGGCCGGCGAGAACCCTTCCGCTTTGGCGTACGGTTCGATGACCGCATCGTCGATGTCCTTCGGCTGCTGGTCCTTTTCGATCTTGTTCTCCATCGCCATTTTCACCGTGATGCGGGCCATTTTTTCCATGGGAATTTCCTTGGCGGAACTGCCGCAGGCAAGGCCGACCAGCGTCAGCGAAACGACCAGCGCGAACATTTGCAGGGTGTTTTTCATGTTGCTCCTTGGATTGATGGGTTAGGGGAGACCGGGCCTTGCGGTTATTTGTGCCCCGTCGTTTTGAACGCTTGTTTGAATTCCTTTACAATACTCTCCAATTTTGTTCGGATCTCGTCCGTGAGCTCCCGCTTTTCCACGATCGCCTTCATGACGTCGCGGTAACGCAGTCCCATCGATTCGAGCAGTTCTTTTTCGAACCGCCGGCAGTCTTCGACGGGAATCTCATCGAGGTGACCGTTGACCGCGGCGTAAATGATTACAATCTGGCGGTCGAAACCGTACGGCTCGTACTGGCCCTGCTTGAGGACCTCCACCAGACGCGCGCCGCGCCGCAGCTGCTGCTGGGTGGTCTTGTCCAGGTCGGAACCGAACTTCGCAAACGCCTCCATCTCGCGATACTGCGCCAGGTCGATGCGCAGGCGGCCGGCGACCTGTTTCATGGCTTTGATTTGCGCATTACCTCCGACGCGGGAAACCGAGATGCCGACGTTGATCGCGGGACGGATTCCCGAATAGAACAGGTTGGACTCGAGGAAGATCTGTCCGTCGGTGATCGAAATGACGTTGGTCGGGATATAGGCCGACACGTCGCCGGCCTGCGTCTCGATGATCGGGAGGGCCGTCAGCGAACCCCCTCCCAGTGACTCGCTCAGTTTCGCCGCGCGCTCGAGCAGGCGAGAGTGAAGGTAGAATACGTCGCCCGGGTACGCCTCACGGCCGGGCGGCCGACGCAGGAGCAGCGACACCTGGCGGTACGCCACGGCGTGCTTGGACAGGTCGTCATAGATCACGAGGGCGTGGCGTCCGCTGTCGCGGAAGTACTCCCCCATGGCACACCCGGCGTACGGGGCGAGGAACTGAAGAGGAGCCGGTTCCGATGCAGAGGCCGACACCACCGTCGTATACTCCATGGCGCCGTGGTCCTCCAGGGTCTTAACGACCTTGGCAATGGTTGATTCCTTCTGGCCGACGCCCACATAGATACACTGGACGTTCTGGCCCTTCTGGTTGATGATGGTATCCACGGCAATGGCGGTCTTGCCGGTCTGCCGGTCGCCGATGATCAGCTCGCGCTGGCCCCGGCCGATGGGTATCATCGCATCGATCGCTTTCAGCCCTGTCGCGAGCGGTTCCTTGACCGATTGGCGGGCGATGACGCCGAGCGCCTTGCGTTCGATGACGGACGTCTTCTTTGTGTGAACGGGCCCCTTGCCGTCAATCGGCTGGCCGAGTGCGTTGACCACGCGGCCCAGCAACTCTTCGCCGACCGGGACGTCGGCGATGCGGCCCGTGCGTTTGACCACATCGCCTTCCTTGATCTCGATGGATTCTCCGAACAAAACGGCGCCCACGTTATCTTCCTCGAGATTGAGTACCATGCCCATGATCCCGTGCGGGAATTCCAGCAGTTCGCTGGCCATGGCTTTGCTCAATCCGTAAATACGGGCGATGCCGTCACCCACCTGGAGCACAACGCCGGTTTCGTAGGTGTCGATCTCCCGTTCGAACTGGGACAACTGTTGTTTCAAGATGCTCGAAACCTCGTCCGGTCTTACTGAAACTGCCATCGCTCATTCCTCTGCGTTAGATTTTTTTTCAGCCAAGCTCATTCCGGTCAAAGCATGAAGACTTCTTCCAATCGTCCCTGCAGCCGGTCCAACTGGTGGCGGACGGAGCCGTCGATGACGGTGTCGCCGATCCGGATTTGGACACCGCCGATCAGCGCCGGGTCCGTGCGGAAACTCAACCGGGGCGTCTTGCCCGTAAGCGTTTTCAATTTACCCGTGATGACCTCGACCTGCTCCGGATGCAACTCCACCACCGAGGACACTTCGACCGGAATCAGGTTCAGGACCTCATCACGGTATTGTTCGAACGCCTCGATGATCTCCGGCAGCAGATTCTCGCGATGTTTTATGCACAACGTCATCAGAAACTCGAGAGTTGCATCGCCGACCTTCCCGTCAAACAGCGTCCGAAAGGTTTCCCTTTTCTGGGGCTCTTTGATGATCGGATTGTGCAGAAATTGCCGGAATTCCGTCGATTGCTCGATCGTGGACTGGACCTTTTGTAGGTCATCGTGGATCTTTTCCAGCAGACCCCGATGTGCGGCCACCTGCATCAGGGCGCCGGCGTACCGGCGAGCGGCTTTGAGGTTCTTCATACGATACGGTGAACTCCAGGTGCGATGAGCGTCAGTTGCGTCCTTCCGGCATTTCTTTGATGAAATCGTCGACGATTTTGCGGTGTTTCTCGATGTCCAGAGAGGTCGCGATGATCTTGCCCGCCGCGGCAACCGCCATGTGTGCCACTTCTTTCCTCAACTCGACGAGAGCGGACTTCTTGTCGTTGTCGATTTCTTTCTTGGCAGTTTCCAGGACCTTCGCGGCCTCCTCTTTGGCCTGATCCACGACATCGGTCTTCAGCTTTTCGGCGGCCTCTTTGGCGTGGCGCATCAATTCCTGCGCTTCACGCTCCGCCCGAGCAATCAATTCCTCGTTCTTCCGGCTCAACGCTTCAGCCTCGCGCCGGGCCTTTTCGGCCTGATCGAGAGAGTCCTTGATCTTCGCCTCCCGTTCCTGCAACGTTTTCACAATGGGCTTCCACGCAAACTTGCCCAGAAAAAACAACAGGAGGAAAAAGGTCACCGCAGTCCAGAAGATCAACCCCGGATCGATGTCCAGCAGGCTTCCCTTGTGCTCGCCACCGCTCGAAATCATCGTCATCAGCCAGAGTACGTTCATGGTATGTTCGCCTTGTTTACGATTCTCCGCGGTGTTTGCACGACGGGAACGGTTCCCATCGCCCGGTCAACACGCGCGCATTCCGAATAAGCGGCCGGTGGTTACTTGAGGGCCAACAGAATACAGATAACTTCGGCAAAGAGGGCCACACCTTCGATCAGTGCCGCGGCAATGATCATCGACGTACGGATCGTGTCCGCCGCTTCCGGCTGACGAGCGCTCCCTTCCAGCGCCGACGCCGCCAGACGTCCGATACCCAAACCGGCTCCCAGAGTCGCCAAACCAGCACCGAGACCCGCCGCCAGATAACCAAGACCTAGAGCTTCCATGAAATGACCTCCGTAATAGTAGGGTGAATGAGATTGTGCAGTTCCATGCTCTTCATGATGTCAGTCCGAGACCCTCCGACGGCGTATGCTCGTCATGTTCGTGACCGTGCAGCCCCATTCCAATGAACAGTGCGGACAACAGCGTGAAAATGTATGCCTGCAGAAAAGCGACGAACAACTCCAGAACGTAAATAAACAGAGCAAATCCGACCGAAACGGGAGTGATAACAAACCAATACTCTTTAAGCACGAAGATCAGGCCGATCAGGGACAGAATGACGACGTGACCCGCCGTCATGTTCGCAAAAAGCCGGACCGAGAGGGCGAACGGCTTGGTGAACAGGCCCACGATCTCGACGGGAACCATGATCGGCCACAGCAGCCAGTGCACGCCCGCAGTCAAATGCCTGAGATAACCCAACAGGCCCTGGGAGCGGATCGCCGTAATCTGAGTCAGCAAGAACGTGCACACCGCCAACGTGGCCGTCACGGAGATGTTTCCGGTGGCCGTGGCCCCATACGGCACGAGTCCCAGAAGATTCATCAGCAGAATGAAGAAGAAGATCGTGAGGAAGTAGTTGAGGTACCGGTCGGTCTTTGAGCCAAAATTCGGCCGGACAATTTCCTCGCGGATGAACACGATGATGGATTCGAGCAGATTGTAGAAGCCGGAGGGAACGAGTCGTGGGCGCGATAGCACCGCAAAGACAAGCACAAGGAGCAACGCCACCAACCACATCATCACGACGTGTTTGGTCGGCGACAGATTGAGGGTCAGTCCTCCGATCGTAACGTCCGCAAAACGCGGCAGGTCCACGTAACCAATGAAGGGAAGTTCGATCTGATGGGAATTGGTAATGTGGTGGATAATCGTACCGCCGATATCCACCTTATCGCCGTGGTCCGCGGCGGTTTGAACCGCGGCCGAGTCCGTGTGTGCCTCCACCTGCTGCAACAACATGCTCACCCTGTTCCATTTCATGACACATAATCCTGGTTATCTCCGCGTCTGTTCTGCCGCCGGGTGAACCCGGGCGTGAATGGATGCTGCGAGAATCTATTACGCCTTAGCCAACTTCTTCGTCTGCAATCCCCTGTGCACGAAAAACAATTCCACGATCTGAAACAACAGATAATAGATGCCGAACGCCGTCAGAAACAACGTCACTTCCGACTGCACGAGCCGAACCCACAGGACTACGGCCATACCAACGACCGCAAGGCGGATACCGATACCGCCCATCACGACGGTCATGAACACCTTCAAGGGTCTGGCGATGGCCCAACGTATCATGTAGAAACCGACCAGCACGTGCGCCAGCGCCAATCCCAGTCCGCTTAAGACGGCCGCCATTTCTCCTGCGCTCTCCAGAAACGCATTCAAGATCAGCAAAACAACGATCGAGATCGATCCGATCACCATCCAGAATAACTTTTGTCCCAATTCGCTAAGCCTTCCTTTTCGATTTCGGCAACTTCGCAATCATCCGAAACAGGTTGAAAAAACCACCGAACAAGCCCAGGAAGACACCGATCAGCAGAAACAGAACGCTGGTCTCCCATCGCTGATCCAGCCAGTGGCCCAGCCAGGCCAGGAACCCGAGCGTCAAAGCAAACTGCCAGCCCCACGTGAGAAACGGCCCCAGTTCATGCATCGTTCGCATGAACGAGGTTCCCGGGCGCTTTTCTTTGGGCGGTTCATGAATCACAATTTGCTGGCAATCTTCATTCCCTCTGCCATGGAGGGTTTTTCACGGTTATCGCGCATGGCGCATTTGCCTTCGTACAGGGCTCCTTCGTCGACCACCAGCCGTCGAGCCCGTATATCGCCGCTGACGCTGCATTTCGCTTCCAGGACGAGTTTTTCTTGAGCCGTGAGATTGCCGTTCACACGCCCCCCCACGACGATGTTCTTGGCTTCGACGTCTCCTTCCACCACGCCCGTGTTGCCAATCGTCACCAGATCTTGCGATGCCACCTGGCCCTTGATCTCGCCTTCTACGCGGATGCTCGCAGAAGCCGAAATGGAACCTATGATGACCGTTCCCCGTCCGATGAGGTTCAGACTATGGCCACCTTGTTCTGGACCGTTTTTTTCCTTGGAAGTGCCGAACGACATGGTTCCACCTTTTTATTTGTGCGCAACGCTGTCGCCGCGTACGACGGACAGGGCCTGTTGCAGCGGATAAATGTACTCCGCAGGATCCTGAGGGATCCCGTTCTTCCATACTTCAAAATGCAGATGGGCTCCGGTGGCCAGGAGTCCCGTCCTTCCCAGCGTTCCTATGATCTGGCCGCCCTTGACGAAAGAGTGCTCGCGGCACAGCGGGTACTGCAGGTGCTTGTATACGGTGAAAAAGCCGTATCCGTGGTAGAGCACAATCGTGTGGCCGTAGTCGGTCAGCCAATCGGCCAACACCACCCATCCGTCGGACGCAGCCGTAACGGGAGTTCCTTCTTCACCGACAATGTCTATGGCCGGGTGATAAACACTGTGGGGGTCGGTTGCAAGACTGAATCCCCGCCCCACAAACCGGCTGTTCACCGGCATCTGGGAAGGCACGACCCTGGAAAGCAGGAGATAATCTTGCACAAGGGCCCGCCCGCTCTCGTCGAGGCCGCCCGGATCCTTCGCGGCCGCATACTCCTGGGGAGCGGCCCAGAAGGCCATCCCTTCGGCGGCTTCTTCGGATTCGGTATGGTTTCGGACCGAATCACCGACCATGCCAAGCACCAGTCGGATCTTCTCATTCTCCTGACGAATCTTGCGGTACTCTCTCTCGATCAACTGGATGCGCTTGTTGTCCGCCACGAGTTGGTCGTAGTGGTCGCGGAGGTCATCGTAGTAAAATATCTTATAGGCGTTGAAGTAATAGTATATCAAAGAACCGACGAGCACAACGGCCAGCATGACCGCCAGCCCGACCAACAGGCGCAGCCGGCTGAGCTTCATCCGGAAGCTTTTGGGGTCCGAACTCGCGTCAAACATGACCAGCAAGGTCACATACTTGCTTGGCGCTTTGTCTTTGTTCATGTTGGAGGCCCGCTCCTCCGGACTCACGACACCGTCACACGACGGCACCCAGACGGCATCTTAGAGAACATTTTCACAATATGCAAAAACGCACCGAAATATATTCAAATCGAAAAGGTTTGTCAAACTGTTTTTTCAGAATCTCTGCCATTCATTTTCTTATAATACATAAACTTAACCCTCCGAGAATGCAAGGCGGTACGACCGGCGGAGTGATGGCCATTCGCCGTCTAGTCGACCGGTGAATCAGCCTCCGGCCACACGGCAGTCAGAAGATGGGGCAGTATCTCGCCGGAGGGACCTGTGAGGACAGCACCTGCGTGGACACTCAATGGGGTTGCGTCAGGATTGATCTCGACGACAAAGGAGCCATGACGGATTGCTTCGTACGCCAGGCCGGCGGCAGGATAAACGATACCGGACGTGCCGATCGAAAAGAATGCCTCACAGGTCTGCGATGCCTTCACGGCCTCGGCCATTTCACGGCTGGGCAGCATTTCACCGAACCACACTACATCCGGACGCAGGTAACTCCCGCATTTAGGACATCGCGGAGGTACTTCTCCGGTTTCGAGCCATTCATCGACGACCGTGTCCTCCGCAAAACACTTCGTACGGAAGATGTTGCCGTGCAGCTCGAGTACATTGCGGCTGCCCGCTCGGCGATGGAGGTTATCGATGTTCTGCGTAATCAGCGTGAAGCGGGCTACACGCCGTTCAAGCTCGGCCAGCGCCCGATGGCCGGGATTGGGCTCGACGGTCTTCATCATCTCACGCCGAAGCGCGTACCATTCCCATACGGTTTTGGGGTCGCGACGGAACGCCTCGGGCGTTGCCAGGTCCTCGGCGCGGAACGTCGACCACAGACCGGTCTGGGCATCTCGGAACGTCGGAACGCCGCTCTCCGCCGATACGCCCGCTCCGGTCATTACCGCCACGGATCGCGCGTTCCTCAGCGCCTCGATCAGCCGTCTCGAAAACTCCATACGCGGCCCTCCCCGGCAACATTCGCTTTACTTTGTGGGCTGTAATCTCTACTTTTTTTCGACTATATTCAAACTAGAAGACACGTGGAGGATCATGAGTAAACGCTCGATCGTGGTCGTCGATGACGATCCGGCCACCAGGACCGTTGTGGAAGAATTGGTGCAGCGTGCGGGTTTCGACGTCGTTTCCATCGATATCACACAGAAGGCACTGGCCTATTTTGACCGGCCTACCGAGACCGTCGCTATGGTCATCGCCGATATGACGATGCCGCCCTCGGACGGCATTGCCTTTCTGAAAGAGGTCAAAAAGCGTCCGGCCGTTCGGACCGTTCCTTTCCTTTTTCTTTCTGCCCTGAACGACACCCAGGTGCTTATCAGCGCTTTTCAGCAGGGAGCCGTAGACTACTTTATCAAGCCGATCAAACGTGAATTGTTCATCGCGAAGATACGCTCGATGGTCGATGCCTTCGAGCAGAGCGTTCAGGGTGCCCGGACACTGCTCAGCGGTCGGTTAATAGATACGCCCGTCGAGGAGATTCTCGTATGGTGCGACCGGGAGAGTTTGAACGGATTCGTGCGGATCGAGCGGGATAACGGGGAAGTGGGCTGGATAGGTTTTGTAAAAGGACTACCCGAACGCATCGAGATTCGCGACTCGGAACAGCACATGCAGCACACCGATACAGAGGCCTTCGAAAGGATCCGGGAGTGGACCGACGGAAGGTTTGAAGTACGAAGAGGCGACGAGCAGGACTAGGGCGGAGTCACCCCCTACAAACCCGCCTCCCGAAGAGCCCTGAGGAACCGTTCACGCGTCTGCATGCCGATCATCGTACGGACGATTCGCCCTCCCTTGTCGATAATGACCGTCGTCGGAAACGCCTGCACTTCGAACTGACGGGCAAAGGCATCGTCGCCGTACCACACCGGATAGTTGATCTTCAGGGCCTCCACCACCGGTTTGGCCTTGTCCGGCGAACCCGATTCCAACAGTACACCGAGCACGACGAGATCGTTGCCCTTGTGTTCCTCGTAGATCGCATTCAGATCCGGTACTTCATGAAGGCACGGCTTGCACCACGTCGCCCATATGTTCAGGAGCACGGTTTTGCCGTGATATTCGGATAGGCTCACTTTGTTTCCGTTGAGGTCCTGGACGGTGAAATCGACGATACCCGGAGCCGTTTCCTTCTTGCCGCAGGCGGCCAGGGCGGTCACCATAAGGATCCTTGCAATCCATCGCATCGCATATCGGAACATTCGTGACATCCTTTCCTATTCTTTGACAGCCACTTCAACGGGTCCGAGACCTGAACGGAGAAACGCCTTGAACACTTCGGGGTCCCTTTCCAATCCTCCGAATCGGGCCCGCACATGCTCTTGCGGATCGACCACGGCGTAGAACGGGAGAGCCACGCTGCCCACCAGACGCTGCTGAAGGGCCTGGTTGAATTCCTGCCGTTCACCGAAATCCGTCCAGAGCCGTACCAGGATCATCCGGTCGAACAGCACCCGCACGTCCTCGCGAACAAACATGGTCTTCTCCATGAGGCGGCAATTGGTGCACGTCTTACCGGTGAAATCAATGAACATCGATCTGCCGGATTGCCGTGCGCGCCGGAGCGCCTCGTCGTAATTCTCGATCCAGTGGTCCTCGGCCTCGGACGCCTGTGGAGCGACACTCATCCGACCGTACTCCAACGGCGGCAGATACGAATCGATGTCCGCCTGCAGGGGGTTACCGAAGAGGCCGTACACGAGGTATACGGTCAGGCTCAGGAACAGCATAGCCAATGACGTTCGGCCAAATCCGATCTGTTCGGCCTGATCGTCTGCCGAAAAGTGGATCTTTCCCAGCAGATAGAAACCCGACAGGCCGAACAACACGATCCACACCGACAGCAATGCCGGGCGGGTCAGGAACTCGAGGTCCCACACGAGATCCACGTTGCTGAAGAACTTGAAGGCGGCTGCCAGTTCCACAAGCGCCATGACGATCTTCGTCGCATGCAGCCATCCGCCGCTTTTAGGCAGCGAAGCGAGGTATTGAGGAAACAGCGACAGAAAAAAGAACGGCGCGGAGAACGCAGCGGCGAAACACAACATCCCAATGATCGGCAGAAACCACTCCCCGCTCGCGCTGGCCACCATGAGGATGCCGAGGAACTGCACCGTGCAGGTGAACGACACCAGGGTAAACGTGATTCCGGCGAAGAGGATTCCGATGTTCCCGCCTGTATCGCTGTGGCGCTGGCTAAAATTAACCAGTACGGCCGGCAGCCGGATCTCAAAAACGCCGAACAGACTCATCGCAAAGGCCACAAACAGCAAGCCGATGGCGAGATTGACCCACACGTTGGCCGCAAAATTCTGCGCGCCCGTGGCTCCCACGATGAGGGACATCAGCCAGCCGAATAGTGTAAACGACGCGACGATGCCGCCCACATACAGCAACGATTTCCTGAGCGCTTGCATGCGCGTGGCATCCGAGTATTTGGTAAAGAACGAAACCGTAATGGGGATCATGGGAAACACGCACGGCGTGAGCAGCGCGAGGAGACCGGTAAGCAGAGCCAGTCCTATGAAGGACCACAGCGATTCGCCCCGCAACTTGTCGTACGAATCGAGCCGCGACTGGAGGGACGCCTTTCCGGCCTCGCTGTCCGGGGCCATCGTGGACGCAGCCGACGAATCCTCCGCCCTCAACGTTTTTTCGCGTTCGGGCGCCTTCTTCATTTCCAATCCCATCGAGCGCCTTCGGACTTCTTTTGAGATCGCGTGCACGGTCTCAACCGTCTTTGGCGGCAGACAATACGTCTCTGTGCAGGCCTGATAGAGCAGACGAACCCGAATCTCGGCTTCCGACACGGCCGACACGATCCGTATCGGCTGTTCGAACACAACCCGCCCGGAAAGCCATGTGACTTCGACGCCAAATCCCTCGTCAAAATGGCGAATGCCGCCTGGCGTCTTCAATGGCCCTGCCTTCGCAAGCCCGCCCGGAAGATCGACGGTCACTTCCGTCGGGATCGGACCTTCCACCGGTTCGGTTCCGTAGATGTGGTATCGAGGATCGATGTCGGCGCGCACCTGCAGTGCGAATTCATCCCCCGCGACAGCCGATTCAAAGGTGGAAATCGTAACCAGGGAAGGCGGTTCGGTCTGGCTGTGGAGTGGAGGGATCGTCAGGATGAACGCCAGCACCATCCAGCGGCCCGTACGAGTCAGAAAAGTCATAAGGTAGTTCAGCATCCGTTCCAGATACGACGTCTTATTCATGCCTCGACAACGAAGCATCCACTGCAAAATTCCTAGAGAATAACGATGCCCTTTTCCACGTGCTTCATGGTTATCGGCACGTCGCCCACGATCGTTCGGGCGCTCTGGTGCACCACGTCGGGGTTGCGGCCGTGCGCCACCACGGAGTGTCGGTACACGGCAATCCATTCCCGCGCGTATTTCTTCGTCAGAACGGCCGAATGGGCCTTGATCCAGGCCTCGTCCGACATTCCCGATGCGATCGACGGGAACTGGTTCCTGGTTCGGGAGACCGATTTCATGCGTCCTCCTTCGTTCAACCGGGACATAACTTCGCTTATTCTCTAATCGCGAGCTGTCCGCACGCCGCGGAAATGTCCTGCCCTCGGCTTCGCCTCAGGGTTAAGGGGCTGTGCAGCACTGACAGTTCGCGCATGAAAAAATCCACGCGTTCCTGCGAGGGCCGTTGCAAGGATGGGCCCTCTATCGGGTTGTACGGGATGACGTTCACCTTGCACCGTCCGTGTTCCGACGCCAGCCGTTTCAGCCGCCGTGCGTCCTCATCCGTATCGTTAACGCCCGCCAGGAGGACGTACTCCAGCGTGACCGGATCGCGCCGCTTCGCGTTCAGGTAGCGAACGGATTTCATCAATTCGTCCAACGGGTACTTCCTGGTGATCGGCATGATCCGGCGGCGGACTTCCTCCGTAGTCGCGTTCAGACTGATGGCCAGATTGTACGGCCTTTTCTCATCGGCAAATCGATAGATGTTCGGAACAATCCCCGACGTGGAGAAGGTGATCCGCCGTGACGCGAGGCCGGGACCTTTCCCGTCGCAGAGAATATCCGCGGCTTTCATGGTCTCATCGTAGTTAAGGAACGGTTCGCCCATACCCATGAAGACGACGTTGGTAATGCCGTGGTCGGTGTGCGTGCGGATATGGACCAGTTGCCCGACGATCTCGCCCGCTGTCAGGTTTCGGCCAAACCCCATCCACCCGGTGGCACAGAACAGGCAACCGACGGCACAGCCCGCCTGGGTCGACACGCACACGGTGCGTCGCTCGCCGTCGGGAATATACACCGATTCGATCTTCCGGCCGTCGTTGAGTTCGAAAAGAAATTTGCAGGTCGCGAGTCCATCCTGCTCCGAGGACTTGAGAACTTGCACCTGTCGGACAGAGTGGATATCGGCGGTCTCTTCCAGCCGCTCGCGCAGTGCTTTCGAAACGTCCGTCATTTCGCTGAACGAACTCGCCCCGCGCTGGTACATCCACTGAAACACTTGGGCACCGCGGAACTTCTTTTCGCCCGACGAGACAAAAAAGGCTTCCATTTCGGCGAGGGATTTCCCGAAAAGGTTCTCCCTCCGCGTATTGATTACGGATTCGACGTTGGTCAGCTTGTCTCTCCCTTCCAAAGTACCCGAACATAACACATGGTCCGATGGTGTGCAAGCGAATTCTGGGTAGCGCCATCACCGCAATTGACATTCGACGGCACCTTCTGTAGATTGCCTCGACGTAATCCCGTTCACCATTCGGTGTATTCATCCTCCGCATGAGTTGGATCTTTGGCATCTTGCGAACCTCTCCGGTCCCGAAGAGACCGTGCATTCCGGTGCCCGACGCGGAAGCCTCGATCCACTCGATCGTGCTTCCTTCGCTGCAACTGGCTGCCGGCGGAATACCCGAGACGTGCCTGTGCGAAACCAGCGCCGATCAAACGCACGGCTGGATCGTTGTGGGTCTTGGCATTGAGGTGTCCGGCCGGGGGGTGCGCCTCCTGACAAGAGCCGACTGGAAGACGCTTCTGGAGGTTACCTCATTCGACGCGGGCACACTGGACGGGCATTTTGTGATCCTGCGTTGGAGCACGGACCGTATCGAGTGTTTCACCGACTCGTTGGGCCTCCGCACGGCGTATGCAGCTCCGCTGGAGGACGGCGTCTGCATAAGTACCCGGCTGGATTGGGTCGCAAGACTGAGCGGGCGAAAGGAACTCGACGCGGAGGCCCTGGGGGGCAAGTGGTTCTACTTGAATCAACAGTCCTACGCTTCCGGCGTCGTCGGCATCGAACGTCTGGCGCCCGGCGGACACGCCGTGTGGATCCGCGGCCGCAGAGCAATCCATCGGGCGGTTCCTTTCCTTCCTGAATTTGGTCGCGGCATGCTGACGGCGGCCCGTGAAATTCTGGAGGGTCTCGTAGGAACCGCCACCCATCAGGATCGGACGGTGTCACTGGGATTGTCCGGCGGCATGGACTCGCGCGTACTTCTGGCTGCACTTCACGGGGCCGGACCCTTCGCCCTACACTCCTTTGGAGATACCCTGGATCCCGACGTGAGGACCGCACAAACCCTGGCACGTGCTCTGGAGATCCCACACGATCATTTTCACGAAGGGCTGCCCGATCGGGACGCTTGCCTGGCGCTTGTCTGCCGGCACGCCGCAGCCGCTCATCTGACCGAATCCGTCTCCGCGGCCGTGAAGCTGCGCTACTTTCCCGACCTGCGCCGAATGAACCGGCTCACGATCGACGGTGGATTCGGTGAGATCGCCCGGAGACATTATTTTAGCCGGCTCGTACATTTTGGCCGGTCGGCCCTTTACAAAGGCCATGCCGCCGGTGTTCTGCGCTGGTTGCGTCTTTCGCGCGCCGACATTTTCTCTCCGGAAACGGCCGCTCGCATGCATGGCGGCTGCCTGGCAGCCCTGGAGACGGCCATGTCCGCGATGCCACGACCCGGCGACGTGGGGATCGAGAACTACGTGGACCTTTTCGCCCTGCGGACGCGGATACCGAATTACGGCGGACCCGAGCAGGCCCGTATGGACGCATACATCGTCAGTTTCATGCCTCTCGTGCAGCCGTCTTTCCTTCGCGCCGTTTTCCAGGCCGGCCCCGCCGACCGGGCCAATGGACGATTCTACCGCCGCTTGATCAGGGATCGATGCCCCACCCTCGCCAGGGTTCCTCTTGTGAAGTCGGGCATAACGTACCCGTTTTCACTTCCTGACAGCGCGGCCTGGCTATTCACAAAGATCAAAGCGCGAACTGGCATACGCTATGTCGATCCGACGTCCGAAGCGCTGCTCACGCGGCTGAAGGACGTGATCATCGATCTGGCACACTCGGAAGAGGTTCGCACGCAACCTTATGCGGACGCCCGCCGAGTGGTCGAGTTGGTGGACCGGTACTACGGCGGGGATCGTTCGTGTGCGATGGCGGCGGAGTGGTGGCTCACGTTTGAGTTGTGGAGGCGAGCCATAGTCGGCCGCTCCGTTTGACCTTTCGGGAACGATTGCCTATGTTGCGCATCATAGTTCGCTGGATCGTATGCTGTTTCATCGCCTGCTCGTGCGGCCCGTCCAATTTTGATCCCACCAGCCCGGCAGGTTCTCACAATCTCTTCGTAAGATCCCTGGCCGACCGCGATTACCGTTCCACGTACGGCTACCTCACGCAGTCCTGCAGGACAGACTTCCGCCGGTACCTCGACACCACCCGCGCCGTCGTTCGAATCATCCGGCAAAGCTATCCTCCGCTCCTGCGCTCCAAAGCCATCGCCGACCTGTCGCTCCGCTTGCCGCAGGCGTCCTTCACGTACGAGGAGATCGAGAACGGCCGTTCCGAGGCGGAGATTTTCGCCGTCCTCTGCGACAAGATGTTTGCCGATACCACCCGAATGCTGTCGTTGATGGAGAGGTGGGGCACGCGCATCGCCGAGGTTCAACACCGGTCGGAAGACTCCGCCACGGTCATCACGTACGGCGGTGAGGAGTTGTCTTACGTACGTGAATCGGACGGCGTTTGGCGAACGAACGAGATTTTTGGAAGGAACTTCCTGGAGCTCGTGCGGGTAAGCCGCTCAAACCTCCAAATCACGAGGAGCAACGCCGAACTGTACGCTCAATAGAGTGCCCATCGGAACTCCCTCATGCAGTCTTTCGACCCGGTTTTCGGGTCACGAAGGTGCTGCAGTTGAATGTACCATGAGCGCGGTACTCACGGTAGGAAGACACACGGATCGCTGCCTCAAAACCCAGTTCCTCAAGCCGATCCAGCAGATCATACCCAAAGTTATAATACGCGGGTATTTTGCCGCGAATGCCATCCTGATGGTACTCGACAGGCAGCACGATCGGCACGTATTTACCGTTCTTCCGTCCAAAGCGGTGGATCGTTCGCCGGTCAAACGAAAATGGAACTGAAAATATGTGGTAGCCACCCGGTTTCAGGACGCGGTAAATTTCTCGAAGGCATTGGTTCGTATTCTCGACATGCTCGATGACATCTTCCGTAATAATCAGGTCGAGGCATTCGCTCTCGAACGACATCTCTTCCAGATTCTCACATCGCACGCCGTTCACGACCTCACCCGACCGGTAGCCGTCGAAATACTCTGTGTTGTAAACATTCCCGGCGTTGCCCAACCGACGAGCGATGGCGCTGTGGTTCGATGTGTTCAGTACGACGAGGTCCGGATGGTTGCGCCAGTCGGACAGGCCCCGGAGTCCCCGCTCCGCGAACGCGTCCAGAACGCATCGGGCAACGTGGCGGTTCCTTGCGGTACTTCTGCACCAAAGGCATACCGCGTGATTTCGCACGGTTTCGGCGGTGTCGTTCAGCAGGAAAACGGAACGCCGTCCGCACACCGTGCACGACCCCGTCGAGGCCATGAAGAGGTATCTGGAGTATTTCCGCACTTTTTCTATGAGCAAGCGTTGGCCTCCTGATCGGCAATCCAGGCAACCGGGTGTTCGGAACGGCGATAATGTACAGTGCGGGCCACTCAAATACAAGCATGCGGCTCCGCCAGACACAAGCGTCCGCCGCTAATTAATGTTTGACATTCCCGCAGTCGGAGAGTATATTGGCGCGTCTCAGAGGCAGCATCCTTTTCGGGGGATGCTCTTTTTTTGACTAAGCGGAGACGTTTATGCATCATTTGCGAGCCGCCTGCGGGTTCACGTTGGCTACTGCCACAGCCGGTCTGCTTCAGATAGGGTGCAGTTCGCCGGCTCAGACCGTCCGCCCTGTCGTGGTGGTTGCAGATTCTTCAACGTCGGTCCTGCCGGCAAAGGACACGGTCTCCACGAACGCCGGTGAAGTGCAATTCCTTACGCTGAGTGAAAGCGGCCCGACGGACACGACCGCCGCTGCTCTCCTGACGGAGGAGACACTCGCGCTCGCCCGAGTCAAGGCCCTGTATGCACGCGCCCTCCGGGCGTGGTTTGTCGATCAGGATGCCGAAGCGGCCAAAGCGGAATACGAACGTACGGTGGACGCATTGGCGGAACTCGCCGAGATCCTGTCAAGGGAGGATTTCGACCTGAGCACGGAAGCCGGCAACGGCGTGGACCTAATGGTGCCTTTGGACGACACGCGCACGGACGTGGACGAGGGTGCGTTCCTGCAGCCGACCTCGCGCCTCGATTCGTTGAACTGGCTCGCCACTGGGATCGTGGAACACTACAAGGCCCTTCTCGAGCTTCGCAACGAGTTCAACGAAACCCTGTTTGCCGCACAGGTGATCAACCGGCTCATCTATTTCGACATCGGACTGTCCGGTCTCAATTCGTACGGCAAGATTCAGGCCCCTGTGGCGAAGGGTCATGCGCTGGATTATATCCCGCTGAACGTGCAGAACGAACGGATCGACAAATACGTCGGATACCTCACCAGCCGCAACGGGGCGTGGATCCAGCATCTGTACGAGAAATTCGGCCGCTACGAGGCGATTATTCGCGATGCCATTCGGAGGGAGGGTTTGCCGGAAGAATTGATCTATATCCCGCTCATCGAAAGCGGATTCAGTGCGACAGCGAAGTCGCGGGCGCGCGCGGTCGGGTTCTGGCAGTTCGGGGCGGGCACGGCACGCAGTTACGGACTGAACGTGGACTGGTGGGTGGACGAACGACGGGACATTCACGCATCGACGCAAGCGGCTCTGCGCCACCTCAAGGATCTGTTCGTCGAATACGGAGACTGGTATCTCGCCCTTGCCGCGTACAATGCGGGCGGCGGAAGGGTCAACCGGGCTATCCGGAAGAACAATACCCGTGACTACTGGGAAATGACCAAATTGCCGCGCGAGACGAGGAACTACGTGCCGTATTTCATTGCCAGTGCGCTGATTGCAAAGAACCCGGATCTGTACAGACTGCAATTGACCACCGATTCCGCGTGGACAGCCGATACGGTGACCGTTACGGAGTGTCTGGATCTGCAGGTCATCGCCGACTGCGTGTCGTCGAGCGTGGACAGTATCCGCGACCTCAACCCGGCGCTTCTGCGCTGGTGCACTCCGCCGACCGCCGCCCGGTACCTGCTGAAGGTCCCTTCCGGAACGCGCGACCGGTTCCTCGCCAACTACGCAAAGATTCCTCAGGAGAAGAAACGCTCATGGGTCCGCTACCAGGTGAAATACGGCGAGAACCTCACGTTGATCGCCAATAAGTTCGGCACCGACATGAAGGCCATCATGCAGGCCAACCAGTTGAAGAGCAATTCCAATCTCGTCACGGGACAGTATCTGCTCATCCCGGTCGCTCCGGCAGGTTACACCCCCAGAAAAACGGACGAGGACCGTCCGCGGGCAGGGGGCACGGCCCGCAAGTCATCGTCGGGATCGGGCGGTACGGACGGCGGTTCGTCCTCGGCAGCATCCGTGAAGAAGGACGAGAAAGCCGGGAAGAAGAAGATTCTCTACAAGGTCGAAGCCGGAAACACATTGGGTGAGATCGCCGAGTGGTACAATATCATCGCCCAGCAGATACGGGACTGGAACGGTCTGTACTACGGCGATCCCATCTATCCCGGTCAAACGCTGACGTTGTGGGTCGACTCGTATGTTCCCGACGAGGGATACCGTCTGGCCACCCAGAAGAAGGCGAAGCAAACGGCCAGGGAAGAACCGGGGATGAAAGTGTACGAAGTACAGGAAGGCGACACCCTGGCCAGCATCGCCAAACTGTTCGGCGTGGAAGTCAGCAGTATCAAGCAATGGAACAAGCTTTCGTCCAACATTGTGCGGGCCGGAGACCGATTGAAGATTTACGTGAAATAACCGCGACGCGCATCGGACGTGAAAAAGCCCCGCTCGGAATTTCCGGCGGGGCTTTTTGTCGGGCTCAGTGGAGATTACTTCATGAGCAGCATCTTGCGGAATTCCTGCCGGGAGCCCACCCGCAGGCGGTAGATGTACACTCCGCTCGACACGGAATTCCCTGTCCTGTCCTTGCCGTCCCATACTACCGTGTGCACGCCGCCCGGCTGCGAAGCATCCACGAGGGTCCTTACTTCCTGTCCCAGGGTATTGTACACGATCAGCGATACCGCGGCCGGTGAGGACAACTCATACCGGAGGGTTGTGGACGGATTGAAGGGATTTGGATAGTTCTGGTGCAGACGGAACGAGGCGGGCCTTCCGCCGGGGCCTTCCACACCCACCACAACATCCTCGAGATCCACATTTACGGAAGTGATCACGCTATCCAGCACTTCGACGGTAACATAAGTGGCCGGCACGTTCGGATAGTCCACGCGCAAGGTGTGGCGGCCCGCAAGCATCGGCATCGAAACCACACCATCTGAGTTCGAGACTCGGCTCAGATTGGTTTCGATCGACGTCACCTTCGCTCCCTGGAGCGGATGCTGTCCCGCGCTGTCGCGCACCGTCACCGCGAGCTGGCCCTTCTGCGCAATGTCGAACGTCACCACAAAAAGCCCTCCCACCATGTCGGACACGATCAGATTGCCGCTGCCCAGGAAGGGATACACGCCCCACGCACCCGTGAAGGATGCCCCGTTGCCGGAGGGATACGTGTCGTAGTGTCCCGCGACGATGAGGGTGTCCGGGTCGGTGATGTGCCATGCGCGCACGCCCTCGGTGTAGTACGACGCATAAGCAAAGTTGCCAATGGCATAGACGTTGTGTACGATGGCCGTGCCGCCATAATTGGCGGTCTCTTCGATGTTCGTGTTCCCCTCGATCCCGTCCTTTAAGGTAATGAGGTCCCAGCGGCGCAGCCGGCCGGGCGGTCCGCTTGTTTCGTCCGTCGTAAAGAGGTATCGTCCGTCGTCGCTGAGCGCCGTATTGTGCGTGAAACTGTTGGGATAGTCGTACGCGTACACCACGTAGGGATTCGCTTTGCTCCGGACATCGATGATCGCCACCACACCGTCGAAGATACAGGCGGCATAGACCGTGTCCTGACGTACGTAGCAGTCGTGTACGTACAGACTGTCCCACGCACCGACTTCTACGGGGGCTTCGGGATCAGACAGGTCCAGAATATGGATGCCGTCGTTGGGCGTCGGGGTTTGCGATCCGGTTACGTAACAGTACCCGTCGCGGATTTGCAGATCGTGTGCGCGGTCGATCGTGGTCGTGAACGTTGCTGCGAGGTACGCCGTGTCCGGCAGATTCCCCAGGTATATGATCTGTACGCCACCACCCCCTTCGGAAACCACATAGGCATACTTGCCCCACACCTGGATCTCGTGCCAGCTGCTGGACGCTCCCGGAATGAAATCGACTTCAACGGCGGTATCCGGATTGGCCACATTGATGATGGCTGTTCCGGTGTAGCAGCCCAGCAGCGCGTACTCATTGCCGAGCGAGTCGACGTAGCCCCAGATATTGGCGTAACCGCTGCCGTGCTGATCGAGCTGGTCGCGCAAAGTCATGTTCGTCTGTCCATGGCTCAGCGACGCAGAGAACAAAAGGCCACACATCATCCCACGCAGTAACCGCTTGAACTTCATACGCAGGCTCCTTTGGTACTTATCGGATGTGAATGTATTCAGAAGGAATTGAATCCCAATCTCAGCGAGTATAGGACAAGGAGGACGTAATGTCAAGTTCTATAAACTATGGAATAACCGCGAGTCCGGTTGTCCTCCAGGTCAGTCGAGCAGCCACCGTACGCATCCGATCAGGAGACCGATGGCAAAACCGGCCACCGCGCCGTTAACCCGGATCCATTGCATGTCATCGTACGTGCGCGTTCGGAATTGGCGGCTGATCTCTTCCGGAGACAGGCGGTTCAGGTTCATCTCAACGATTGCGGCAATTTTGTCGTGATGAAATTCCAGCAGCGAACCCATGGCCGACGACGCTTTGCGGTTGACGGTCTCCTTCCAGGCAGCGTCGGTTTGAAGTCGATCGATCGCCCGCTCGATCCACACACGCAATTCTCTGCGCAGGGGACCGTTCGTGTCCTCCCGCTGGTGCGCCAGATAGTCCCTCAACCCGGCCACGGCCTGTTCCACCCACGTGCGGAGATCCAGATTATCGACAAGGTCCTGCCCGAGTCGGTCCACAGACGCTGCTTCGCCGCCCGATTCGCGGAGCCTCTCCAGCCAGTCCGCCGCCCCTTCGGAGATACGGCGCCGGATCGGGTGGGTCTCGTCGTACTGGATTTCCCGCAGCGTCTGTATTGCCCTGAGGACGGTCTTTTCGGCCGCTTCATACGGATCAAACAACAGTTTCTTCAGGAAGGAATCCTGCTCTTCCTGGAACTTGCGGTGCACAAAATCGAACGCATCCGGTGTCGTAAGCAGATCGGCAAACCTGTCGCAGACGAAAGGAACGAAGTGGTCCGCCAATTGGCGGGCCTGGTCCCCGCTGACGTGACGGCCGAGCGCTTTGCTCCAGGTCACGCCCTCGAGAAATTCGCGAACAAGTTCAGCCGAGCGTTCGGGCACGGTCGGCCGGGCGAGCACTTCGTCTGCGACATTCAGCAGCCACGTGACGGCCTTTTCCGACTCGCCGCTGTGGTGCCACTCCTTAAGGTAGTCGGCCATGACCTCGGACATGTCCAGATTCGCCAGCGCCTGGCGCACGCTGGCCGGTGAAAGCCATTCGTCGGCCACGAGCCTTCCTGCCCCGTGAGCAATGGCCTTCTGTTTGCGCGGAATGATGCCGGAAGCCGGCACAATCTTCCATGGCCCCAATCGAATTTCGGAGAAAATCATTCGCACGGCCAGCCAATCGGCTGCACCGCCGACCGTCCCGGCCTCAAAAGCGGTCTGAAGTACAAGCAGAAGTCCGGGCATCGTTTCGGGAAGAAATTGCCTCAGCAACAGCGTGGTCAACAGACCGAACAACGCGGCAACGAAGGACACTTCGCCTTTGTGCCTGAGGAGAAACGGGAGGGGCGGTGCTACCGGATCAGCCATGCCGGCGTTGACGGATCGTTCGAAGGACATCCTCGCGGATCTTTTCGGCAACGGATTCCGCGGGAAGATTCCCGTCGACCGGTTTCACACGCTGCGGATCATGCTGGGCAATCTGGATGTAGCCGTTACGAATGCGGTGAAAGAACAGCTCGTCCTCGCTCTCCATGCGATCGGCCCTGCCCGCTGACCTGCGGCGGCGAGCCTCCTCCCAGGTCACGTCAATGAAGAACGTGCGGTCCGGCATCAGTCCCCCCGTCGCAATATGGTTGGCCTGGGCGATCACACGCGGTTCCAGACCGCGTCCGTAGCCTTGATACGCCGTGGTCGAGTCGAAGAACCGATCGACGATCACAATATGTCCCTGCTCCAGGGCGGGCCGGATCTTTTCCGCCACAATCTGGGCACGCGCAGCCTCGTAGAGCAGGAGTTCCGTTAGCGGGCTCATCGCTTTGTTGGCGTTGGAAAGCAGGATGGCGCGAATCTGCTCGGAGATCTGTGTGGCCCCGGGATCCCGGAACGTTTGCACCGTGTGGCCCAGCCGTACCAACTCCCCCGCCAGTTTCTCGACCTGGGTCGATTTCCCGCTGCCGTCAATCCCTTCAAACGTGATCAGTATTCCGCGATTCATGACAACTCCCTTTCCAACGACGGCGGTTGCGCGGTGAGAGCCAGCAGACCGTCAAGGATCTGGATGCGGACGGCGGCCCGGAAGAGTACGAACATCTGTTGAACGGCGGCCATCAACAGAATCGGCGCACGGGCGGACCATTCCGTGTCGAGGACCTTGTACAGACCCAGCCCGCCGATCAGTGCAGCGGCGCTCAAGCCGTAGAAGAAAACCAGCCGGCCGCCGCGGCGGAAGAGCCATATCCAGGAACGGAAAAAGGTCCGAACGGCGGATCGGCCGTCTTCATTCATCAGTGCGGACCTTGTCACATCGCCGACGATGATCGAGAGGATAATCAACGGAACCGTCAGGGCCAACCCGGACGGCCCCAGGCAGAGAAACGACAGGCTCAGAGCGATCGCGCACAAGAGCGTTGCCGACAGCCGGAGGAACCGTCCCGCGTATTTTCCCCCGTACGTGAAAAAGCGCGCGACAAACGGCCCCGATTTCTCCGTACGGTATTTCAGGAACCCCATCGCACCGGCTGTCGCAAACGCAGCCCACAGCCATCCCAACACCGCCAGCACCGTGAAACAGCCCGCGAAGGCCGTCCCGACCATCGGCTGGTTCACCAGCAGTTCGAGCAACGGAGTCAATTGGAATCCGGTATCCCAATCGCGCACTACCTGCTTGTACGAAAAGGATCGGACGAAGACGCGGTGCGCAAGCCAGAAGAGAGGCAGCGCAACCAGCAGCCCCCCGGACCACCAGATCAGGACCAGCCGGTACTGTCGGACGGCGTTCTTCCAGGAGACGGCCCATACTCGGAGCGTGCTCATCGTGGGAAATATCCTCCTCTCAGGCAAGTGCAGCAAGCCATGCGAAGACGTTCTGCATCCAGAACAGCAGGCGGAGCGTCATGCGCCATATCCCGCCGTTCTCCGGCTCCTTCAGGCGCGCGTTGTTGGTAAAGGAAAGGTCCAGCAGGTTGGTCCGCGCCGGATCCAGCGCGGCGTACACAACCGGCGAAGCCGCATGAAAACGGTAAACCTTGAACGATTCCGAGCCGTCGTAGTGTGCCGTGGCGGAATCACCGTCGGCGAATCGAACCACCAGAGGGACCTCCAGCACGCCGTCGCCGCGGTTTCGCACCGACACGTTGCATACGTACCGTCCCGCCGATGTGTCTGCGGAGTCGGATTCCGTTTGTTGCCACTCCATCCGCTCGCTCTCGCCGAACCATCCGGCGGGATCCCCTTCGCGTTCATTGTCGATACGCACCACTTCCAGATCGATGGTCTTGTTTTCATACAGAAATTGCCGGAAAAAATGCCCGAGGTCGCGCCCCGAAACCTTTTCCGCGACCTGTACAAAATCGGCCGTGGTGGGATGGCGGAACTTCCATCGCTCCACATAGGTCCGGAGGACCGTCCGCATCGTCTCTTCTCCCAGCATGTTTTCCAGCGTCCCAAGGACCAGCACGGGCTTGCTGTACAGAGCGGTCTGGAAAAAACCCCTCGGGACGACCCAGGAGGCCCCGACGATGGTACCGTCCCGGGGATGCGTTACGTAACTCGACCGGTGGTAATCCAGCGACGTGAATCCCAGTCCTCCGAGATCGGCATACTCGCCATCGGCCCTGCCGCGAAAATACCGTTCGAGCGCTTTGTGCTCGAGGAACGTGGTAAATCCCTCGTCAAGCCATGGTTCCTCGAACTCGTTGCTGGCCACCATGGCCTGAAAGTAATTGTGGGCAAATTCGTGGAACGTGACGATTTCGGGATAATGAAAACCGATGAGCTCCTGAAGGCGCGCGGGACCCAGATACGATCCTGTAGTAATCAGCGTCGGGTATTCCATGCCGCCGGCCGTAAACTCCTCCCCCTCCGGGACATCCACAATGGTGAGGTTCGGATACGGGTACTCGCCGACGAGCGAGTCGAAATAATTGATGACCCAGGGGACAAACTTCTCGTAGTGCTCCCGCATCACCTCCCGACCGGGAGCCCATAGATAGCTGACGTCGATCCGCCGACCCGACCGATCGATCATCACCTGCTGGGCGGAGGTCTGCACGTTGCGCGCCGCACACCACACTGCGTCAATCACATCCTCCTGGCGATAACGGTACGTCACCGAACTGTCGGCTTCGTCCTTCGACTGCAGGACACCATTCGCTGCCACGGTGTAACCGGACGGAACGGTCAGGGCGAGGGCATAAACTCCGAAGTCGGCAAAGAACTCACTCAGGCCGTGAAACTGGTGACAGTTCCACTGCCCGTCCTTCCACACGCCGATCTTTGGATACCACTGGCCGATCATGAAGAAGTCGTCGTCGGTGAAGCCCGTGCGGGCGGAAACGCGCGGCAGCTTCGAAAAGAACCGGCAACTCAGCCGAATCGAAGAGCCGGGCGGCAAAGGATCCGGGAGGGGCACCCGGATCACCGTCCGGTCGTCGGGATTTCCGTCGTCGGGGCTGATGAACTCGATCCGGTCCTTCAAGCCCGTCCCATCTGCCAGTTCCAGAGACTGCACGTCGACATAGCCCCGGTCGTCTTTCCCCTCCTGCGATCGACTTCCCCGATGCTCTCCTCTGGTTTCCCTCATGTACGTGGAACGATCATTCTTAAAGGCGTTCAAATAGAGGTGAAATTGCAGTTCCCTCACGGTGTCCCGTGTGGCATTCCACCAGTCGAGCACCCAGAAACCGCGGACGGCCTTTTCAGCGGGTAGCAGTTCTGCCTGTATCGAGTAGTTCGCGATGCGGGGGCTCAGGGGTTGTTCAAAAATCTTCTGGGCCCGTGAGACGGCTGTGAGAAAGCATAGAGCCAGGAGAGTTCGAGTCATGGAAAGGATCCTAGAAGAAATATCGTGCGCCGATCGCCGCGTTCACGTCCAATGCCGTGCTCGGGGTAAGGTCCATGATCGGAACAATCTCCAGAAAAACATCGATGGGAGTTGCAGTGGGATGGTAGTTCAGCCCGACGGGGATTCGCACACCGAGATGAGATTCGCCGGACGCTTTCAATCGTCCTCCGATCCCGTAGTAGAACGGGAGACGTCCGCGTTCCACATGGATCAGCTCGAACGCGTGGACCAGAAAATCCCCGTGCACCTGCACGGCATCTCTTCTTCCGAACGACCACGCGACCGCACCGTCAACGGCCGTGCGTTCGCCCAGCCAGAGCTTTCCGGAAATACCGGTCGGCTCCCCCACGATCACGCCGAGACCGAATCCGCGACTCTGCGCATACAGTTGCGCGCCACCGCAGAGCAAACCCCCCAGGAGCCACAGGACGAGCGAGGCCGTTCCCGTGCCCCAAATGGAAATCCGAGGAAGGGCAGGCCACTTCGGATCTCCGGACGTCCGATCTACATTGTTTTCAGAACGGCAGGTCGTCATCCGAAGCGGGCTGTTCAGTGGCAGAAGCCGCCGATTCCACCTCTCCCGAAGGAGGCACATAGTCGCCGGTACCTCCCTGTTTGCCGCCCAGCATTTGCATCTGGTCCGCCACGATCTCGGTCACGTATTTCTTCACGCCCTCGCGGTCATCGTAGGTTCGGGTCTTGAGCTTTCCTTCGATATAGACCAGCGAGCCTTTTTTCAGATATTGTCCGCAAATCTCGGCCAGTTTCCGCCACGCCACAACGCGATGCCAGTCCGTCTGCTCGACCTGCTTGCCGTCCTTGTCGTTGTACACCTCGTTGGTGGCAAGATTGAAATTGGTCACGGCGGCGCCGTTCGGCGTGTAGCGCAATTCCGGATCCTTGCCGAGCCGGCCGATCAGAATCACCTTATTCAGAGTACCTTTGGCCATATATCCTCATGGTGCATGGGTGGATTACTTCGATTTCTTTTCTCCGGCCGGCGGGCTTTGTTTCGGCGCTTCCTGGCCGCCGTTGGCCGGGAGACCCAGTTCCTGCCTGACGCGGTTCTCGATCTTCTTCATGACGTCCGGGTTGTCGATCAGGAACTGCTTGGCGTTTTCGCGGCCCTGGCCGATCTTTTCGTCGTTGAACGCGTACCACGTGCCGCTCTTCTGTACGATGTTCATGTTACTCGCCAGGTCGAGCAGATCACCTTCGCGGGAGATGCCGAATCCGTACATCAGATCGACCTCCACCTCGCGGAACGGAGGCGCGAGTTTGTTCTTCACGATCTTGATCTTCGTTCGGTTGCCGACGATGTCCTCGCCCGATTTGATCTGGCCGATCCGCCGGATGTCGACCCGCACGGACGTGTAGAATTTCAGCGCCCGTCCTCCGGTCGTGGTTTCGGGATTGCCGTAAGTGACGCCGATCTTGTCGCGGACCTGGTTGATGAACACGACGCACGTTTTACTCTTGCTGACGGCGCCGGTGAGTTTGCGCATCGCCTGGCTCATGAGCCGTGCCTGGATGCCCATCGTGGCGTCGCCCATCTCGCCGTCGATCTCACTCCGGGGAACTAGGGCAGCCACCGAGTCGATCACGATTGCGTCCACAGCGTTGCTGCGGACCAGTCGCTCCGTGATCTCGAGGGCTTGTTCCCCGTCGTCGGGCTGCGACACCAGCAGGTTGTCGGTATCGACGCCCAGCCTCTTGGCATAGATCGGATCGAGCGCGTGTTCGGCGTCGATGAATGCAGCCACGCCGCCGGTCTTCTGCGCTTCGGCGATGACGTGCAGGGCCAGCGTGGTTTTTCCGCTGGATTCCGGACCGTAGATCTCGGTGATCCGGCCTCGCGGTATGCCCCCGATCCCGAGGGCCACGTCCACGGAGATCGCCCCGGTCGAAAACACCTCGACCGTCTGCGCCGGCCGGTCGCCCAATCGCATGATCGAGCCCTTGCCGTACTCCTTCACGATATCCGTCAGCGTACGGCTCAGCGCCTCTTTCTTATCGCGATCCACCGGAACGGCGGCTTCTTTGACTTCTGCCATTAAGGTCTCTCCCTTTTTTTAAACGACGCAATGTCGTAGTTGCGGGCTATATATTCAATATGAAACTTTCCTATCCCCAAGTTACGGCTAATCGCCGCGGATCTTCTCTCAAAATAAGAGAATTTCCAGCCCTGCTGCGTCCCTATGGACGGCCGAACAACTGGAACATGCAGCCCGGATCGCCCGACCTGACATCCGGTCGACACGGCCCGCAGACCATGGCTTCGATTCTGCGTAAGACGTCTACTGATCGCCGAAGGAAATGCCGAGGTCTCGTGCCGTCAAGATCACATCGCAGTCGAGCGGCACAGTGCGCATGCGCCGGGTGGCCTCTTCGAGGGGCACGTACCGAACGGTCGGCGGGTCCAGCGCCACCATGATGTTCGTTTTGCCTTCCTCCAGCGCCCGCACGGCCGCCGCGCCGAACCGCAGTCCTAGCAGCCGATCGAACGTCGTCGGACTGCCGCCCCGAAGCAGGTGCCCCAACACAACGGTCCGCGTCTCCTTGCCGGTCAGTTCCTCCAGCTGTCGTGCGATCGCTTCCCCGACTCCGCCCAACCGCTCCGCGCGACCGACGGGCCTATCCACAACGGAGACCGTACCGCCGACCGGTTTGGCACCTTCAGCCGCCATGACGAGAACGTATTTCTTCCCGGTCCGCTGAATGGCCTTGATGCGCGCGGCGACCTTTTCGATGTCGTACGGGATCTCCGGGATCAGGATGATGTCCGCATTGCCCGAGACGCCGGATTCGAGGGCAATCCAGCCCGCGTAACGGCCCATCACTTCGACCACCATGATACGACGGTGCGATTCCGCGGTCGAATGCAGGCGGTCGAGGCATTCCGTGGAAAAAGAGACGGCCGAGTCGAATCCGAACGTGATCACCGTCTGGTCGAGGTCGTTGTCGATCGTCTTGGGTACTCCGACGACACGCAGGCCCTTTCGGGCCAGCACGCCGGCGATCTCGAGGGAACCGTCACCGCCGATGGCGATGAGGGCGTCGATGTTGTTCTCCCGGAAGCACTCGATCAATTCGTCCGATCGGTCGACTTCCTTGAACGTGCCGTCCTTCTGCTCTACGGGAAATCGCAGCGGATTCCCGCGGTTGGTTGTGCCGAGGATCGTGCCTCCGAGGTGGGTGATGTTCTTGACCCGGTCGCGGGTCAGGTGGATCAGGCCGCCTTCCGGGTACTGGTCGCTCAGGAACAGGCCGTTGTATCCGTCGCGGATGCCGTAGCATTCCCAGCCCCGGTCGCCCGCGGCAAACACCACGGCGCGGATCACCGCATTGAGACCTGGCGCATCGCCGCCCCCCGTGTTAATTGCAATACGACGGATGTCTCTGGGTTCTTTTCGGGTCATCGCTTCCTCCGTAGAATAGACCGCAGGTTCCGGCTCAGGTGGGAGAAAGTAACGATTTCCTATGAGAATGCAAAAAGGGATTTGGGGGCGAATGAGCGACTCCGGTCCGGATGAGGCAAACCACCCCCGTACCCCATCCTTACGCCATGCCAAGTGTACCGGAATGACAGCTCCTCTGGCGTAAGGAGGGGACGTTTGAAAGAGGAGTCCTTACGCCTAACCAAGCGCACTGACATGACCGCACGACTGGCGCAAGGAGGGGGACGTTTGAAAGAGAATCCTTACGCCATGCCAAGTGTACTGGAATGACAGCGCGTCTGGCGCAAGGAGGGGACGTTTGGAAGAGGAGTCCTTACGCCAAACCAAGCCCTCTGGCGTAAGGAGGGGGAGTTTCTTAAGAGTCCCCCCTCCTTGCTCCAGAAAAATCGGCGTTTCAGTACGTTCGCTCTGGAGCAAGGAGGGGGTAAGGGGGTGGTTCCTGAATCCAGCCCCGGATCCGCTCGACCACGCCATCCACATCCAACCGCACCTCATCATCGGTGAATCGCAGAAATCGAATTCCGAGCGATTCTACAAACTGCTGTCTTTGAAAATCATGCCTTCTGCCCGACTCCGTTTCATGCAGCGGCCCGTCGATCTCGATGGCAAGCTTCAATTCCGGACAATAGAAGTCCAACACATATTTACCAACACCATGCTGACGACGGAATTTGTATCCCATGAGTTGGCTGTTCTTGAGACAATTCCACAGTAATCGCTCGGAGCGCGTAGCGTTGTTCCTGAGTTCCTGGCGAAATGATTTCTGAGATTTGAGGTTGAACTTGCTCATGGTTTGAACCACGCGCTGGCGCCATCCTTGAATGAAACCAATCCCGTGAAAAGACCAGCAATTCTCGGACAATACGAAACCCGTTGTTGTTGTTCCTGTTGTCCGGTTTGTTCCTGTTCCGGTCGGAAGCACGGATGTTGTTCGTATGGTTGTTCCACGAGCCGCCGCGAAGGACTCGTTTATGAATCGCCCGTCACAAAAGCCAGGTTGTCAAAAATATTTCGACGAAGCCGGTAACTGTGCGCCCATTTCACATGACCTATCCAACTGATTAATCGCTGACGAATATCCGGGAAGTTCATTGTTCCAGCGGCATACACTTTCTGCATGTTCCGCAATTTTCGTTTGTACCGGATCACATTGCTCTTTCGGACAAGACGGTATTCAGGAAAAACCCGATACCCAAGGAAGTCGAGGCCTTGTGACGACGGCATCACCTGCGATTTGTCTTCGTGAATCGTCAGCCGTACGGACTCAAGAAAATGACAGATTTGTTGTCTCAATTCATTCAGGAAAGATTTTGACGAATGCGCGATTACAAAATCGTCCACATACCGAATGTAGTACTGACATCTCATCGTCTCTTTCATCCAATGATCGAATCCATCCAGATAAATATTTGCAAAGAACTGGCTTGTCAAGTTGCCAATCGGAATGCCTTTAGCACGTTCGAGCGGCGTAAAGAGATCATCGCCGGGAAAATGCCGAACCTCGTCGTTCGGTGCATTCACCGATCTTCCGCTTTCAATAATCTGACCGATCAAGCTCAGCGTTTTCGGACATGCAATTTTTCTTTTGATAGCCTCAAGAAGAACTCCATGATCGATCGACGGAAAATACCGCCGTATGTCGAACTTCAGGACATACTTGTTTTCCGGATTTCGCAGAAACGATGAAAACCGCTCGACCGCCTTGTGTGTTCCCTTACCTTTTCGGCAGGCATACGAGTCGTAGATAAACGCGCGGTCAAATATGGGTTCGATGATATTACAAAGTGCATGATGTACCACGCGATCCCGATAGGGCGCGGCAGAAATCTGCCTTTTCTTAGATTCCTGAACGTAGAACTGACGGTAACGGCCGCAGCGGTATTCACCGGATTCCAAGTCATGTCTAAGACGCATGATATTCTTTTCCAATTCCGCGTCGAAGGAAACCGTCGAACTTCGCCAGCGCTTTCCCCTACGCGCTTTTTTCGCCGCCAGAAGCAGATTGTCGAAGGATGTAATCTTGTGGAAAAGTCCGACCGCAGGTGTCATTGCAACCTCTAAAGCGTCTTGAGTGATTTGATCCACCCGCCGGTCATTCTTCCGATCTCATCCAGTGCTTCCAATATCTGGCCGTATTGCTTGTGTGATATCGCTTTCAGATCGTGCAGAACGCGGAGAAAATGACGTGATTTCTCTATGGTGAGATTCACTTCAGTAAGACTGCGAAGTTTTTCATGCTTGCGATAGTACGCCGTGAGGAGATGCTCCAGAATGTCAAAAAGTGAGACAAGCAGACGATCTCCCAAAACAAACTTAAGGTCTCTCGGCGTTTTGCTGATAATTGGTATCGCCAACTGCAATAGCGCATGATATCGAACAATAATCGTATCTTCCTGCATAAGGTCGAAAAATTCTTTTGGGCGCCTTCGGCGCCCATAAAGTCTAAAAGCCTAAAAGAACCAAAGATTAACAATACTTATTCTCGGACAATACGAAACCCGCGGCTGTTGACCCAGAGGTCCGGTTCGAACCAGAGCCGGTTGGAAACACAGGTGACGTTCGTACGGCTCTTCCACGAGCCGCCGCGAAGGACTCGATAACTCCCGCCCGACGGGCCTTTCGGATTGTAAGAAGACGACTGAGAATAATAATTCTCGCCATACCAGTCTTCGCACCATTCCCACACATTGCCCGTCATATCATACAAGCCAAGTCCGTTCGGTTGTTTTTGTCCCACCGGATGCGTTTTGGAGCCGCTATTGCCATTATGCCATCCAAGTGCGTCGGGATTGCTGCCACCTGCGTACTTCTCACTCTTGCCACCGCTGCGCGCCGCGTATTCCCATTCCGCTTCATACGGCAAACGGTATTTCTTGCCGGTTATCGCGTTGAGCTTTCCTATGAAGTCCTGTGCATCATTCCAGGAAACATTTTCTACTGGACAATCATCGCAGTTTGTGAAATCCGAAGGGTTATTCCCCATCACCATGCGCCAGAGTTTCTGTGTTACCTCATACTTGCTCATGTAAAAATCCGACACCGTCACCGTATGAACTGGTTTTTCATCGTCACTTCCATCGCCAAAGGTATCACCCATCTGGAATGTACCGCCTTTGATGAAAATCATGCGGTTGCA
The DNA here is from genome assembly GCA_037445875.1 of Bacteroidota bacterium. Taxonomy (GTDB): domain Bacteria; phylum CLD3; class CLD3; order SB21; family SB21; genus JBBIJR01. Next base: position 37,519 of record JBBIJR010000029.1, read on the forward strand.
GTCACCGGGGAGAATTTCCAGTCCTGCGGAAGAACCGGCGAGACTGATTGCCATGCTCGCCGTAAACTCATACCCCTTGCTATTCACCGCATCCCACAGCGTGACTTTGTCTATCACGAGCTTCTGATCCGCGCTCACGAGCAGTGTGGCTTTGAGATCGAGCAGGCTCTCGTTTTCACGCAGTTTCTTTGCATCCTCGCGCGCGGCGTAGAGTTTGGAGGTTATCGTGTTCTGTATCGGGTTATTATCGCACGGATCGACTTCGCGGACTTCAGTCACTGTCACAGGAAAATAGCCGCCGTCCACGTTGTATGTGCCGAGCTTGAAGCTGAGGCGCTCTTTGCCGACCGTGTATTTCTTTGATGTGATATTCGCAATCTCATCGGAGAAGACCTTCTTGCTCTGGCTTTTCAGCGCGTCGTATTCCTCGGCAACCTGTTTGCGTTTTTGCTTATTGACCAGCATCCGCTGATCGTATTCCTGCTGGGTCTCAAACTCACCCCTCGGTGACTCGTCCACTGCGAGAGAGATGGCTTTGGCTTTCTGCTCGTCGAAATCCGCCTCGATGCCCTTGAGTTCCGAAATCCGCTCGATGGCCTGCGTGTAGGTCATTCCTTCGTCTATGGTCACCTGCTTTTTCTTTTCTTCTTCGATCTTGGCCAGCAGAGCTTGTTTGCGTTTCTGTTCCTCCAGCACCTTCAGCCGCTGCTGTTCTTTTTTTTCGTTTTCGATCTTTTCGAGCTTCTTTTTCTCTTCGAGAGCCGCCATTTGCGCCTTGAGTTCTTCCTGCTTCTTCAGATTTTCCTGCTGGGCTTTGAGATTCTTCTCTTCTTCGAGTTTCTTATTCTGTTCCTGCAGTCGGGCGAGTTCCTGCGCGAGAACGTCTTCGGAATTCACGTTTTGAGAGGCTTTGGCGATGAAGACGAAGTCGCCTTCGCCTAATAGGTTGCCGAATTGAGGGTTTTGTTTATGATTGCGGTCTTGCGCGTCGCTGAAGACTTTTTTGGGAATGTACAGGCCGAGTTCGGAGGCGGTTATGTAATTTTCGGCTTGTTCGAGTTTTTCGATCAGCCGGCCGGTGAAGACGGAGTGGTTCTTGTAACCGCCGTCTAAGACCATTTCGTTCTTGCCTCCGGCCGTGAGCACCTGTCGGACAGGGGCCTGCGTGATGGATTTGAGATAAGCGTAGTCCACGGTTTTCGCCTGAGCTTCCACGCCTCGCTTGAGGAGCGTGCCGCTGTAGCACGCGTCCATCACAAAGAATACGTGTTTGGCGCTCATGGTCTTGGCGATGTTGTCGCGGAGCTCGACCATCGAGATGTTCTTGAACATCTCATTGTCTTTCATCGAGCCGTCGTGGGGAACGATGTAGCCCACCTCGTCGCCGAATTTCGTCGCCTGAGTGTAGCCGTGCCCGGCGAAGAAAACAAAAATCGCGTCCTGATCGCTGATATTGGCCAGATCGCCTTGAAGAGTTTTCAGGATTTGCTCTTTGGAGGCGTTTTCATTGTACAGCTCGTAAAATTTGTCAAAGACGAATTTCTCCTGCAGGACCGCTTTGACGCCCTTGGCGTCTGAGACGGCATTCTTGAGCTGTTGGTTGAATTCGAGATTCTTGTACCGGTCTATGCCTATGATGACGGCGTAGGTTTTTTGATACAAGTGGACTTCCTGCGGGATGCCTTTTTGGTCTTTGGCGATCAGTTTGAGCCCGCGGGTGTCCTGGGTGTACGTTTCTGCGCAGCAAAGAAGCGCGATGGCAAAAAACATCATGCGTTTCATGGCAGTCCTCCGGTGAGGCTTGGTTGCTATGCATTGTTGATGCGAAGTGGCCTGGAATTGTAATCCTATGGAAAGTTAGATGCTGCCTGGATTCTGGTCAAGCATAGATTTGCTGGACTTCCGAAATCTTGCAAATCCCGGTTGTTGACGACGGTTGTCATTTGAACCACCCCCGTTCCCCCTCCTTACGCCATGCCAAGTGTACCGGAATGACAGCTCCTCTGGCGTAAGGAGGGG
>JBBIJR010000030.1:0-5820 GCA_037445875.1 Bacteroidota bacterium
CAAACCCAACCTTGCTGGGGCGGTGCGACGGCCGTTCCGCGGGATGTCGCATAACTCTTGTGTGAACGAAGGCGAATATGCGATTGCGGGTAAGCAACCATCGTAGGGGGATGGGCGAATGGTATTTTGCCCGCTCTATGTTTAAAGGGAACATCATAGCCGATCCAGGGGACTCTTGATCCGGCTCAACGCGGTCTTCGACACATGCGTGTAAATCTCCGTCGTCTTGCTACTCTTGTGACCCAATAACTCCTGAATGTACCGCAAATCCGTCCCGTTCTCCAGCAGGTGCGTGGCAAAACTATGCCGCAATGAGTGCACCGTTACTCCTTTCTTGATGCCGGCCTTCTCCCTGGCGTGCTGGAATACGTTCTGGATCGAACGCTCATGATACCGCCGACCGCCCTCACCCTCGAATAACCACTTCCGCGGACGATAGGCGCGGTAATAGTCCCGCAAGATCTCCAATACCCGCTGGGACAATACCGTGACTCGGTCCTTGCGTCCCTTGCCGTCACGCACAATCACCAACATGCGCTTGGAATCAATGTCCGTTGGCGTAAGTTTGCTCGCCTCGCTTACTCGCAAACCGGATCCATAAATCAAACTCAACACCGCACGATGCTTCAGATTGGTCAGGCTGTTCAGAAGGTCCGCCACCTCGCGCTCCGACAACACGATCGGCAAACGCTTGTGACGCTTGGGCCGGGGAATACTGCGGAAATCAATGTCGGACCGAGGGCAAACATACCTGAAGTAAAACTTCAAACTGCTTATCACCTGATTAATATACGTCTCCGACAACGTTGTCGTGGCGAGAAGAAACTCCAGATACGCACGCACGTCGGCAGAGGAGAGTTTGTGCGGAGGAACAAAACTCATGTAACTGAGGAACCGGGAGAAGAGACTGGAGTAGGTCTTGATCGTGTGGTTGCTGTACCCTTTGAGGCGCAACATCTGCACCATCTCGGCCGTTATCCTGTTGCCGGCCGAAACCGCTGACCGCTGTGGAACTCCTTGATAGGCCATCTCAAACCCCCAATAAGAAGTTCGGTGAACGGAATCAAAGAGACAGGGCTCTCCGATAGGGAGGCTGTCCTATTCTACGAATGACAGGGACAGACTGCAAGAAGAAAATGAGACCTGATTGGTAACTCCCGCACCGCTCGTTCATCGGTGAGGCACACGTCTACTGCCTGAACGTCAACAGCAGCTTGGCATACTTGCCCGGCTCGCCGCCCACGGTTATCGTGGCGTCGTACGCTTGCAAAGCCTCCGGAACCTGATCGGAGAGAGGCGGGAATTCCGCTCGATCGGTGAAAGCGGTGAAACCCATGAGATACCCACCGCCCCCGGTATTCAGCGAGATCTGCATCGGCTGCGTGGCAAGATGGGCGATGTAGTTCATGGCGTAGTTGATCACCTTGACCAGCGGTTTGTAGTCCTCCACTTCGATCCGGCAATCGAACTCCAGGGCCAGATTGGCCTCCATTTCCTTCTTTTCTTTGATCATCATGATCAGGTCCCGAAGGTCGATCGTTTCTTTGTCCATCGAAGCTCCTCTCTTGGTGGGCAGATGAAGAATACCGGAACAATACAGACATAATCCGGACGGAGAATAGAAAAAAGGACCGAAACCCCCGAAAACGTCCGCCGGTTCGGCCCATATATGACCGGACGGTATCGTTCCCTGCGCCACGAAGCAGGGCCGCTCTATCTTTTTATGAACAGTCTAAGACGCCTGCTTCGGCTTGAAGAGCTTGTTCATCACCATTATGCTCGGGCAGATGCCGGTTACGGAGGCAAAGATCGACGCCGCAGCCGGAATGTAGAGCAGCCAGTGTACCTGTGAGAATCCGGTAAGGTAAATACCCAGCCACAACACGATGCCAAAGAACGCAAACCAGGCGCGCATAGCCATGGATGACATGAGCATACTCCTCTCTGTGACGGATGGGAAACACCAGTTTCTACACCCAATATAACGAAATTCTGCATGGATACTGCAAGTCCTTTCTTGCCCCTGTGAAGGGCTTCGACACGGAGACACGCGATGCACCACTTAGGCTTCATAAAATCAATGCGCGCGTGACGGGCACATGTTTTGCAAGCAGTGAGGACATGGCACATACAATCATGAAAACACGATGGCTCATGCTCGCTTTCCTGGTGGCGGGCACCGTAGAGGCGCAGGATACCTTGCCGGCGGGTCAGGCGCGAGGTCCTTATCCGTACCCCCGCTTCTTGCTTGGCAGCAGTGTGGGCGCCAGCACGGACAAGGTGCTGCTGCTGCGCGGCCAACTCACAATGCTCCGCGGCGACCGGCCGGTCGTGCTGCAACTCACCGGCGGCACCTATCCGATCGGCGACGACCGGACGTACTCATTCACAGAAATCGGCCTTCTCACCGGGCGCGCGTGGAAGTCGAGACATGTCCGGACCACCCTCGCGGCGGGCCTGTCGTACACGAGCCAGCGCTACGCAAAGGACGAAGACGCGTCGATCAAGGTGCATCATCTGATCGGCGTACCGCTGCAGGCGGAACTGCTATGGACACCGGGCCAGCACTTCGGGGTCGGATTCGGCATCGGCACAACTCTGCGCAAACTGTCGCCGGGCACGTCCGCGTTCCTTACGGTGTAGCTGGGCTCTTTCCGGGAGCACATCCTCAAGCTCAAAGAATGGGTTCTTCTGCTGGCGCTGTCCGGTTTCTCTTTGCCTCTGGCGCCTCTTGCCGGACTGTCCGTGCATAGGAAGAGGAGAAGGTTCCCTTCCTTAGCAAGGAAGGGTCCGCCCCTTCCTTCCGCGGACCTTCTTAACCACGACGCTCCACTTCACGCGGACGCTGAGGGGTGGACATCGGGCCGTCTTGACTTCACGCCGTTCCCGGATATATTGGGTGAACCAATAATCCGGTTCCAACCCATAACATATCAAGGGAGGAGTTATGAGACACATCCTACGCAAAGTGAAGCCGTGGACGGCCATTGTGTTGACGCTGGCGCTGATAGGCGTCCAGGCGTGCGACAGTGTGAACAAGGACGTCTCGTCCGAGAACCCCGATCCCCTGTCCCTGACGGGCACGATCCTGGGTAAGGTGCTGGACCGCTGCACGGGCGCGCCCATCGCCAATGTCCGCGTCTCCGTCGCCGGGAAGAGCGCGGTGAACAGCAACGCGAACGGGGAGTTCGTATTCCGCGATGTGCCGGTGAATGCCGACTATACCGTCGGCGGAGCGGGCACGATCTGGGCCCAGTACACGATCCTGTTCGATTTCTCGAACTACAACACCGGTCAGCCGGACAGCCTGCAGTATCCGCAGTACGACCACTCGATGGTCGACGTGGCCTTCGTGGACCTCAACGACGGAGACAACGACGGCGGCGGCGGAGACGAATCCGGTTCCGGGCTGGACACGCCCGTGGAAGGACTTGTGTCGCACGTCCAGATTGAGATCGGAAAAGTCACTTCCCGGATCAGCGGCACGGTGGTCGACCTGGCGACGTACGCGCCCGCGGCCGGGGCGATCGTGTATCTGAAGAACGTCAACGCCATCGGCAACCTCGCCGCCATCGCCACCGCCGTGACCGACCAGAGCGGCGTCTACGAGTTCGACCGGGTGGAAAACGGCGAGACGTTCGTACTCGAGGCCTTCTCCAGCAATCAGGGCCTCTACGGCGCGCGGAACCTCACCGTGCCGTGCGGGCAGGATTTCTACACGAACCCCCAGGACACCTCGCGCCGCATCGTGATGAGCGACCGCGACAACGTGGCGCCGTTCGTGAGCGGCATTGCGCCGGCCAACAACGAAGACGTGGACGTGACCAATGACGTGCTGTTCGTCTACACGTTCTCCGAGCCGATCAAGCAGACGCCGTACACGAACACCTCGCTGCCCAAGGGGCACAATACGATCATCGACGACATCAACGTCAATTTCAACGGCCTGAAACGGACGGCGGGCCCGGTGCCGTTCACGGCCACGTGGAGTACCAACTTCGACCAGCTGACCGTTTTCGTTCGCGCCGCCGACATGGTGGGCGCGGCCCGGTATTCGGTCACGTACGCGGCCGGCATGGCTTCGAAGCTGACGGACGCGAAGGGCAACATCCTGAACAATGTGGCGACGCCCTTGGTGGGAGACTTCCTGAACACCGAGCCGCTGAATTTCACGACACGCGGCAACGCCAGTCCGCCGGCGGCACCGGTGCTCAAGCGTGACACGGTTCTCGTGCCCGTGACGTCCGTCAACTGGAACGGCGGATCGGTGCGGCTGAAGTGGACCGTGGACGAATCCCAGGTGCACGTGCGGCACTTCAACCTGTTCAAGAAGATCGGCGACGGGCCGTTCGACCTGCTATCCACCAACGTGCGCTCCATCGACACGACGGTGACCGTGGGCGCCAACGATCTGCACTCGGGCGGCCAGGATCCGTGGGCATCGCAGGCAGTCCATTACTACGTTCAGGCGGTAAGCGTGAACCTCGTTCCGGGTCCGGCGAGCAACGTGATCTCGGTCGTGGACCAGGTGCGGCCGACGCTGACCAATGCCGTGATCAACAACCCGGGCGGCTCGACGACCTACGATTACGTCTACATTCTCTTTAGCGAGCCGCTCAACATCACGACTGCGGAAACGGCGAGCAATTACTCGATATCGGATAATAACGCGACGCCGGCCAACGTTCGTGACGTCACCTACCTCGGGTTCGACAACGTCTTCCCGGGCGGGGCGGGGTACAAGGTGCGGATCACCGTGGACAACGGTTCCGTCGTGCCGGGCGAGGTGCTGACCGTCAGCAACGTCCAGGATCTACGGGGCAATTCCATGGACACGAACGCAAACACGTTCACGTTCTGACGCACAGCGTTCGGCCGTAAAAACAAAAGCTCCGGAGGGTCCGGAGCTTTTGTTTTTTATGCTTCGGCGAGGATCGTCCCGACAGGTCCATCGCTACCGTCTGAGCGACACACCAAAGCCGATCTGCCAGTAGTGGCCCTCATCCCCGGGATTGAACAGGTAACCGATCTCCGGGCGAAACACCCAGCGGGTCAGGTCGGCGCTCAGTCCGAGCCCGATGTTCAGAGCGATCAGATCGTCCTAGTCGCGGTCGGTAAAAATCATGTAGCGGGAACTTGCGCTGGCTTCGAAATTGCCGGTCACTGGATACGTCACGACCAATCCGGGGCTGACATGAAAACTCTCTTCTTCCTGAACATTCTCGCCGAAATACAGGGCAGCGGGTACGATGAGGGAGAGTCTGTCCTCGATGATCATGAACTTCGGTTCGACGGCCATGAAATTGTAGTCCTCCTTCGTTCCATCGACGTAGACACGCGCGTACCGAAAACCGATGTCGCTGCGTTCGGTCATGCCTGCACGCAATTGAGCCTCGTAGGCGGCATTGATCGTCTCGCTGTTGCCTTTATACGACCACGTATTGGACGAATAGCTTGCGGTACCCTCAAAGTGTCCCGGTTCGATCGTCCTGGCCGACTGAAACGATGAATAGGCATAACAACCGGACAGCGACAGTACGGTCGCCATCTGGAGGAAAACGAGAAGTTTGTTCATAATGCTCCTTGATGAGGAAGTCGATTGCGGGACACAGAAGGGCATTGGATCGGTCACACCGAGATGAACAGGCCGTCCCGAGACATTCATTCATTTAAGCTACGCTGTGCCGAATCGGTTCGCAGGTGCGGTTTCGGTTGGACGGAAAAAGAAAACCTGTTGCTTCTTTATCGCAAATCCATTAATATGTAGCCGCTTTTGACTACCCCCGACCCCCTGATCGAACTTCCACGGGGCGGTTTCAC
>JBBIJR010000030.1:5841-38772 GCA_037445875.1 Bacteroidota bacterium
AAAAAAGTAACAAAGCTCCCCGGATGAGGTGATCATGGCTCCGCCGCATGTGCTGTCCGTCCTGACCGACCTGCCTCAGACCGTTCATGAAAGATATTTCCCGGTTTTGGTTCTGATGATCGTGGCCGCGCTCATCCCGATCGCGATCCTCATCATCACGCACATCCTGGGCCCCCGCAAACCGAGCGAACGCAAGCTTTCGACGTACGAATCCGGCATGCCGCCGGTCGGCAACGCCCATCCGCGCTTCTCGGTCAAGTTCTACATCATCGCCATGCTGTTCATCCTGTTCGACATCGAGGTTGTGTTCATGTATCCGTGGGCCGTCGTGTACAAGCAATGGATCGCGGCGAGCAGTTTCATCCTGGTCGAGGGCCTCGTTTTCATCGGTATCCTGCTCGTCGGTTACGTCTATGCCTGGAAGAAAGGCGCCCTGGAATGGGAATAACGAAGGGCATTTTCCGTGGCCGCTAAAACGAACTCCGACCATTCGGTCACCCTCGACAAGCTCAAGAGCCGGTTTTCGGACGCGGTGCTGAAGAGCGACACGTTCCGCAATGAGCTGACCGTGACCGTCCGAAAGGAACGGATCGCGGAGATTTTGCAGTTCCTGAAAGAGGACTCCGAATTGTCCTACGACTATCTGGTGGATGTGACGGCGGTCGATTGTCTTAGAATGGAAGCGAGTCCCCGTTTTGCCGTGGTCTATCATCTGCGTTCCATGAAATACGGCCGGCGCGTGCGCATCAAGGCCCCCGTGTCGGAGCAGGATGCCCGGATCGAAAGCGTGTGCGCGCTGTGGAAGTCGGCCAACTGGCTGGAGCGCGAGACCCACGAGATGTACGGCATCGTCTTCGACCGTCACCCGGATCTGCGGAGACTGTTGACGCCGGAGACGTTCAAGGATTACCCCCTTCGCAAGGATTATCCCCTCCAAGGCAAGGGGGAGCGCGAAGCGCTGCTGCCGGAGGGATCGTGATCGCGCGGATCCTCGCCGTGCGATCGTTGGTTTCACCCGTTTCGACATCAGAGGCCATGAAGGCCGCTAATAAAGGGATGGACGTATGTCGGTCGAGAACATAGAGCCGGTGAGCAACGAGATCTACGCGGCGACGTCCGACGAGTTGAAGCGCAAGGTGCTTGAAAAGCGCCGCGGACTCCTCATCGGAGAGGACGACGAAGAGTCCGTCAAGTCCTGGCAGAAGACCGACACGATGGTGCTCAACTTCGGGCCGCAGCATCCTGCGACGCACGGCACGCTGCGCATGGTGATGGAACTCTCCGGCGAGACCATCGTCAAACTCGACCCGCGGCCGGGCTACCTGCACACAGGATTCGAAAAGCTCTCCGAATCCTACACGTTCAACCAGTTCATCGCCGTCACGGACCGGATGAACTACCTCTCGCCGCTTTCCAACAACGTGGGATTTGCCCAGGCGGCCGAGAAGCTGCTGGGCATCGAGATTCCGGAGCGAGCCAAATACATCCGTGTCATCCAGGCGGAACTCTCCCGCATCGCCGACCATCTTGTGTGCATCGGCACCCATGCGCTCGACCTGGGCGCGTTCACCGTGTTTCTGTACGGTTTCCGGCAGCGGGAGCTGATCTACGATCTGTTCGAGATTTCCACCGGTTCGCGCCTGACGACGAGTTACACGAGAATCGGCGGTGTCCTGCGCGATTTCCCGGACGGGCACGAGCAGCAGATCGCCGACTTCATCAAGCACTTCAAGGCGACGGTCTTCGACGAGATCGAGGGCCTGCTCAATCATAACAGGATCTTCCAGGATCGCACGATGAACGTCGGCAAGGTGGACGCGGAGACGGCGATCAATCTGGGCATGACGGGTCCGCCGCTGCGCGCGAGCGGCGTGCCGTACGACGTCCGCAAGGACGAACCGTACCTCGTCTACGACCGGCTCAATTTCGACGTGCCGGTGGGATCGGGCGGCGACGTGTGGGACCGTTATCTCGTGCGCATGGAGGAGATGAAACAGTCCGCGCGCATCATCGAACAATGCCTCGCCCAGATGCCCAAAGGACCGGTCAACGTGGACGACGGCACGGTGCGACTCCCCGACAAGTCCAAGGTCTACGGCAGCATCGAAGGCCTGATCCATCATTTCAAGCTGATCATGGACCACCACGGCATTGCCATGCCGAAAGGGGAGGTCTACGACAGCACCGAAGCGCCGATCGGTGAACTCGGGTGGTACATCGTCAGCAACGGGGAAGGCGTTCCGTACAAGGTGAAAGTGAGGGCCCCGTCGTTCGTGCATTTCGCAGCCATGGCACACCTTGCGCCGGGCGGACTGGTGGGTGACGCGGTGGCGCTGCTCGGCAGTCTGAACGTGATTGCCGGTGAATTGGATCGATAATGATAATTGTCTCAAGCAGAGGAGGAGGTCATCATGAAAACGAGAACAGGGCTGATCGGCATCCTGAGTTTTGCGCTGGCGCTCGTGCTCGTGACGGGCGACGCGGCGGCACAGAAGGACAAGAAGAAAGACAAGAAGGACAAGGAAGAGAAATTCGAGAAAACCGGCACCTCCGCCGATGCCTTTCTGAAGGCCGCGTGGGAAATGGGCCGGGATTTCAAGCAGTTCAACGACCGCTACGATGAGGTTAAACTGTACGTGCACATGCTGCTGACGCAGCCCTCGAACGTGATCGGCAAGGATGTGGCCTCCGTGGTGACCGTGGCGCAGTCGGCCGGAACCGTGCCGGCGTCGATCCAGGTCAAGGAATTGAACGGGCTGGTCACGAGCAAAGGGGACGCGCTCAAGGAGATCAAGGACGCCGTCGTCAAGAACAGCGTCGCGCAATTCGTCAGCGATCTGAACGCCATGACCGGCGCACTGGCGAAGATGCCGGCGGATGCGGCCCGGCTGATCGCGGAAGCGGCCGCGCTGCCCGACAAGCTGGAAAAGGAAATGACCGGATTGCAGAAGGCGAAATTGCCGAAGACCCTCGACAAAGTGAACGACGGCAAATCGAACCTGACCGCGATCAAGGATGAGGCTCCGACGTTTGCAACCAACGTTACCGAGATGGCAGCGCTGCTTACGGCGCTGGCCGCGGCGCTCGGATCGTAACCTAACCAACGCATTCGAACGACCATGGCCCTGGAATTCTCACCGGATGTAAAAAAACGCGTGGACTGGACGATCAGCCGCTACCCGCGCAAGGAAGCCGCCATGCTGCCCGTCCTGCACCTCGCTCAACATCAGTTCGGCTTCCTCTCCCCCGACGTCATGGAACTGGTCGGACGCACGCTGGACGTGCCGGTGAACCGGGTGCAGGACGTGGTGAGCTTCTACACGATGTTCCAGGAGAAGCCGGTCGGCCGCTACCACATCCAGGTATGCCACACGTTGTCCTGCGCCTGCCGCGGAGCGGCGCAGGTCGTCGAGTACCTCGAACAGCGATGCGGCGTGAAATGCGGCGACGGCGTCTCGGCGGACGGACGATTCTCCATCGTCAAGGTCGAGTGCCTCGGTTCCTGCGGCACCGCGCCGATGATGCAGGTCAACGACGATTATTATGAAGACCTGACGAAAGCGAAGATCGACGCTTTGATCGAACAGTGGAAGAAGGGATAAGCGGATGGAAAAGATCCTGACGCGCCGGGTCGGCGTGGAGAATTCCCGCAGCATCGACGTCTACCTCCAGCACGGAGGCTATCAGGTCCTGCCGAAAGCGCTCAAGATGGCGCCGGAAGAGATCGTTCAGGCGGTCAAGGACTCCGGTGTGCGGGGACGAGGAGGCGCGGGTTTCCCGATGGGCATGAAATGGAGCTTCTTGCCGAAGGACAATCCGAAGCCGCGGTACCTCCTGTGCAACGCCGACGAGTCGGAGCCCGGCACATTCAAGGACCGCGTGTTGATGGAGTACGACCCGCATCAGGTGATCGAGGGACTGGTCATTTCGTCGTACGCGATCCAGGCCCACACGTGTTACATTTACATCCGGGGAGAATACGTGCGTCCCGCCCAGGTGCTGCACGAAGCCCTCGAGGAGGCCTATGCCCGCGGATACCTCGGCAAGAACATTCTCGGCAGTGGATTCGATCTCGACATTACGGTCCATCGCGGCGCCGGAGCTTATATCTGCGGTGAGGAAACCGGACTCATTGAATCGCTGGAGGGCAAGCGCGGCTGGCCACGCATCAAGCCGCCGTTCCCCGCCGTCTACGGCGTGTTCGGCTGCCCGACGATCGTCAACAACGTCGAGACGCTCGTCTCTCCTATCCATATCCTCGAACGCGGCGCCCAGTGGTGGAAGCAGAACGAACCGAAGCTGTATTGCATGAGCGGACACCTGAACCGGCCGGGCACGTACGAGGCACGGCTGGGCATCAACCTGAAAGAACTGATCTACGGCGATGCATTCTGTCGCGGCATTCCGAAAGGCCGGCGCCTCAAAGCCGTAATTCCGGGAGGATCGTCCGTGCCCGTGCTGACCGCCGGGGAGATCGACGTGGCTATGGACTTCGACGCACTCGGAAAAGTGGGAAGCGCGCTGGGTTCGGCCGGCTGTATCGTAATGGACGAGACGACGTGCATGGTCAGTGCACTGTGGAACCTTTTGAGATTCTATGCGCATGAATCCTGCGGCCAGTGCACGCCGTGCCGGGAAGGCACGCACTGGATGGAGATGATCTGCGGCCGGCTGGAAACGGGGCGCGGCAGGATGGAAGACATCGACCTCCTGCTCGAAACCGCCAACAACATCGCCGGCCGGACGATCTGTCCGCTGGGCGACGCGGCGGCATGGCCGGTGGCCGGTATGCCCGACAAGAACAAGGGCGGCAACCTGAACGGCCAAAGCTTTGTCAATAAGTTCCGAGAGGAATTCGAGTATCACGTCAAACACAAGAAATGCATCGTGACCATACCTCGAGAATGGAACTAACTAGAAGGAGGTTACTATGGGGGAGGTTACTATGAAGAGATTTAGTACATGGGCAAGTGTGGCGGTTGTGTGTGTGTTTTTGGCTGCGTCGTGCGATGAAAAGTCCACTCCACCGGTGGACATCAACGGAACCTGGTCGGGCCTTGCAAGGGACGATGGGGGCTCTCACCGGGTGACGCTGCAGATCGTCCACGATACAACCACGGGCTCGGTCGTGATCGGCGTCCAGACGTTTCGTCCGGATTCCGCGCTGGACGATACGTTTACCGTCGTAGGTACCGTCAGCGGCAACGACTTCACGGGCCAGCCGCTCAGCGTTGAGTGCGGGGCGGACATCTATCTCAGCGTCGACCTCAACAGTACAAAGCTGTCCGGCACGGCGGTCGAGCAGCCCGGCGATTCCTGCGAGGGCGGTACGGTGGTGTTGACCTTCTACAAGGTGCTGCCGCCGACACAGGACGTGACCGGCGCGTGGGAAGGTTCCTACAGCGGAACAGACGGCGTCGGCAATCTCAACATTCAGTGCTCACAGGCCAGCGGGATCGTGGACGGCATGCTGGTGGTGACAGACAGCAGCGGTTCGGATACCAACCTGGTGCACGGAAGAGTTTTTGGCAACACGTTTGAAGGAGCGACCGAGCCGGATGGGGAATGCCGCACCCGTTTGCTGCTGGAGGTCGATACCTACTCGATGCACGGGATCTTTGGCGGCGAGGCGGAAAGCGACAGTTCGGGGTGCAACCATTATGGGACGGTCAGCCTGCTGCGGCCGCTGAGTAAGGAGGTCCGCTCTCGACGATGATCAACGAATGAGACAAAAGACGACCGCGAACGACCATCAAGGACATCGATCATGCCCTTTATCAAGATAGACAATAGGGAACTGGACATCCGGAAGGGAGAAACCATCTTCGAGGCTGCGCGGCGTGCCGGCATCGAAATACCGTTCTATTGCTATCATCCGGGCCTGAAGATCGTGGCGAGCTGCCGAATGTGTCTCGTGGACATGGTCGGGGCGCCTAAACCGGTCCCTGCATGCTCGACCACCGTCGCCGAGATGCCGCCGGGTAAGAAACTGGAAGACAAGTACGACGCTATTATCCTGACCGAAAACGAACGCGTGATCACCGCGCGGGCCAGCGTGCTCGAGTTCCTCCTGCTCAACCATCCGATCGACTGTCCCATCTGCGACAAGGCCGGCGAATGCAAGCTGCAGGACTACTCGTACGAACACGGTTACGACACGTCGCGCTTCATCGAACCCAAACGAGTGCCGCAGAAGAAGGACCTGGGCCCTACGATCTATCTGTACACGTCCCGCTGCATCATGTGTTCGCGTTGCGTCCGTTTCACGGAAGAGATCTCCGGGACGGAGGAACTCAAGGTGATCCATCGCGGCAATCGGGCCGAGATCGGCACCTTCCCCGGCCGCCCGCTCGACAACAAGATGATGGGCAATGTCGTCGATCTCTGTCCGGTCGGCTGCCTCATCGACAAACATGAAAAATTCGAAGGACGCGTGTGGAACTACGTCCAGACGAATAGCATCTGCCCCGGATGCAGCAAGGGATGCAACACGGTGCTGGACACGATGAAGCACCAGAAACTGAATCTGGAGGAACTCGTCGACCAGGTGTACCGCATCCGGCCGCGAGAGAACATGGGGGTTAATCAGTGGTGGATTTGCGACGACGGCCGTTATTACCTGGAGACGTTGAAAGGAAAAGCTCGCGTTCTCGTGCCCCGTGTGCGCCAGAACGGGGCGTTGGTGGAAACGTCCTGGGAGGATGCGGTCAAACGTTCCGTCGAGGCGATCAAGGGTGCCGCGGGTTATATGGTCTTTGCCGGCAGTCCGTACTTTTCCAATGAGGAAAACCATGCGCTGGCCAAACTGGCCCGTGCCCTTCAGGCCGCGATCGAACTCTGCGCTCCGGTGCAGGGCTACACGCAGACGTTCAAGACGGAGATGAACAAGTATCCCTTCACCATCGAGGCGGAAAAGGCGCCCAATTTCCGCGGCGCGAAGGATGTACTGGGCCTCACCTCCGCGGACGCCGACAAGAAGCTGAACGACCCTTCGACGAAAACGGCCGTGGTGTTCGGGAGTCCGTCCGTGACGGTGACGCGCAAACCCGGAACGTTGATCGTCATCGGTACGCATGAGGACGCGTTGTCCGGGCAGGCGGATGTCGTCCTGCCGGCCGCGATGTTCACCGAGACGAACGGCACATTCACCAACAAAGACGGACACGTCCAGAGATTCAACAAAGCCATTCAACCTGCCGGGGAGGCGCGAGCGGCGTGGCAGATCGTGTTGGAACTGGCGGCAGCACTCGGACACGCCTGGTATTATGAAAGCGTCGGAGACCTTGCGCGCGAGATGATGGAACAGGTGCCGGCTTTTCGGTCGGCCTCGCTGGCGTCGCTCTATCCGCAGTTTGAATACGTGGACGAACAAATCGCACTCTGAAAAAGGCTGAGAGTTCGAAATGGAAGCACTGCTCCCTTACTTCTTCATGGCAGGATTGCTGGTGATCTACCTTAGTTCCGTCCCGCTGATGATCTGGGTTGAACGCCGCGTCAGCGCCTGGGTGCAGTACCGGCTCGGTCCCAACCGCGTGGGGCCGTTCGGTCTGTTGCAGCCGGTCGCGGATGCGTTGAAGTTCTTCTCCAAAGAGGATGTGATTCCGACGAACGTCAACCGGTGGCTCTACCTTTTTGCGCCGGCCCTGATGGTATTTCCGGCGTTCTTTGTGATCGCGGTGATTCCGTGGGGTGTGTTGACGTTGTCGGGTAAGGACATGTTCGTGCAGGTAGCGCATACGAATATCGGGCTTCTCTACGTTCTGGCCGTGTCTTCGCTGGCCGTGTACGCCGTGACGTTCGGCGCCTGGGCGTCCAATAACAAGTATTCCCTGCTCGGCGGGCTTCGGTCCGCCGCTCAGATGGTCAGCTACGAGCTCCCCATGGGCCTGTCGTTGCTCGGGATGGTGCTGCTGGTCGGGTCTCTGCGTCTCGAAGACATCGTGAACTTCCAGGTTCAGTCCACCTGGGGGATCATCTGGCAGCCGCTTGGCGCGCTCATCTTCATGACCACCGCTTTTGCGGAGACCAATCGTCTGCCGTTCGATCTGACGGAAGCCGAAGCCGAACTGGTGGGAGGATACCACACGGAATACAGCGCCATGAAGTTCGCCATGTTCTTTCTCGGCGAGTACTGCAACATGTTGACCGGCTCGGCCATGATCACGTGCTTGTTCCTCGGCGGATGGCATGTGCCGTACCTGGACCGGATGGGGCTCGAGCCGTTGACTATGCAGATCATCCAGATCGGCGCTTTCGCGGCCAAGGTGGGTTTCCTGATGTTCTTCTACGTGTGGGTTCGCTGGACCCTGCCGAGGTTCCGGTACGACCAGTTGATGAACTTTGGGTGGAAAAAGCTGATCCCGCTTGCCCTGGCCAACCTGGTCGTCACGGCGGCGATCATGGCCATGGTGTAACTTAAGAAGCGTCCCGAAAGGTTTGACATATGGCTGTAACCGTCAAGAACGTCAGTCTGCCTCGCGGAAGAAGCTGGGTGGACAACACGTACGTGTTCCCCATCATGAAAGGACTGTGGATCACGTTCCGCCACATGATCGGGCGAAAGTTCGTCCTCCAGTATCCGGAGGAGAAGAAGGTGCTGCCGCCGGGTTACCGCGGTCTGCACATGCTGACGCGGGACGACGAGGGGCGCGAGAAGTGCGTGGCCTGCGAGATGTGCTCGACGGCATGCCCGGCCGACTGCATCCGGATCGTGGCCGAGGACGGCGGCCAGGCGTGGAACGACGGGCAGGAGAACCGGGAGAAACGTCCGCGAATCTTCGAGATCGACGAACTCCGCTGCATCTTCTGCGGTATGTGCGTAGAAGCATGCCCCGAGGACGCCATCGATATGACGGACATGCATAACCTCGCGGACTACACCCGACAGGACTTTATCTACGACAAGGAACGGCTGCTCGGCGTATACGACGAATACGTCAAACGCCATCCGGAAAAAAAACAGCGAAAGGACCGTCCCCACAAAGCCATGATGCACTCCAGCTATTTCACCGTCCGCAGCGTGGAACACGCGCAGGAACACAGCGGCGGTGGACACTAACAGGCGCCCGATATGGACACACTGCTGACGTATCTCTCGATCAACCCGGTCTTCTACATCTTTGCCGCACTGGCCGTTGTGCTCGCCATTTTCATGCTGACAACGGAGAACCCGGTGTACAGCGCGATCTTCCTCGTGCTCACGTTCTTCTGTCTGGCCGTTGTATACATCACGCTGGAGGCCGAGTTTATCGCGGCGATCCAGGTGCTGGTGTACACCGGAGCCATCATGGTGCTGTTCCTCTTTGTGATCATGCTGCTGAACCTTTCGACCCCGAAGGAACTGGTGGAATACACCGGCCCCATGAAGTATCTGTCCATCCTCGTTGCGTTTGCCATCCTGATTCAGGTCGCGTTTGCGGCCAGGGTCACGCTCGGTCTCGGGGAACGGGGAACGTATCCGATCGAAAAGGTGAGGGAAGTCGGCAACGTCGAGGCGATCGCGGGCTTGTTGTTCTCTGAATATCTGTACCCGTTCGAGATCGCGTCGATTCTCTTGCTGCTGGGTATGGTGGGTGCGATCATCATTTCGAAAAAACGGCAGGAGCCGTAACCGGGAGCACGTATGGTTCCTTTGTCCCATTATCTGATGCTGGGTGCGATCCTCTTTACGCTGGGCGTGATCGGAGTGCTTACGCGCCGAAACGCAATCATCGTGTTCATGTCCATCGAGCTGATGCTCAACTCGGTGAATCTGACCCTGGTGGCGTTTGCACGCTTCCTGGATTCGCTGGACGGGCAGATCGCCGTGTTCCTCGTCATGACGGTGGCGGCGGCCGAGGTGGCGGTCGGACTCGCCTTGATCGTGGCCATATACCGCAAGAAAGAAACGATCCATATCGACGAAATGCACGTGATGCAGGGTTAACCCGGCAACCGGAGAGCAGGCATGGAAGTGATCATTCTATTGATACCGTTGATTCCGCTGATCGGGGCGGTGACCAACGCTCTGGCCGGCGGGCGGCTCGATGCTCTGTTGGGCCCGACGCCCGAGCCCGAGGAGCACGATCACCGTCCGAGCCCGTCGATCGCGGGTTATGTCGCGTGCGCAGCCGTGGGCGTTTCGTTCGTGTTTTCGCTCATCGTGTTTTCCCGGGTCCTGGGAGGCGTCCGCTTCAACGTTGACTACCTCGACTGGATTGCCGTGGACCGTTTTCACATCACGTTCGGATTCCTCATCGATCCCCTCTCCGCTACGATGCTGCTCGTCGTAACGGGTATCGGTTTCCTCATCCACGTTTATTCTCTGGGCTACATGGCCCACGACCCGGACCGTCCGCGTTTTTTCACCTACATGAACCTGTTCATCTTCTCCATGCTCATGCTGGTCATGGGCAACAATTTCCTCGTCATGTTCTTTGGGTGGGAAGGCGTCGGCCTCTGTTCCTATCTGCTGATCGGGTTCTGGTATCGGAAACAAAGTGCGAGCGACGCGGGCAAGAAGGCCTTCGTCGTCAACCGGATCGGGGATTTCGGCTTCATGGTCGGGATGTTCCTGATCTTCACGACGTTCGGCTCTTTGCATTACGATCAGGTGTTCGAGGCGCTGCGCACGCACCCGAACACGTTCAGTATAGCGACGACGATCACGGGCATCGGCATGCTGTTGTTTGTCGGAGCGATCGGCAAGTCCGCTCAGATCCCGTTGTACGTATGGCTGCCGGACGCCATGGAAGGCCCCACGCCGGTTTCGGCGCTGATCCATGCGGCGACGATGGTTACCGCCGGAGTGTTCATGGTCGCGCGCTGCAATCCGATCTTCTCGTTCGACATCGGACCCGCCGGTCACGTGCTCGGCATGAGCGCCGGGGATCTGGTGACGTACATCGGCTGTGCCACCGCGCTGCTCGCCGCGACGATTGGCCTTGTGCAAACGGATATTAAACGGGTGCTGGCGTACTCGACGGTGAGCCAGCTGGGATACATGTTCATCGGCGTCGGAGTGGGTGCGTACTCGGCCGGCATCTTCCACCTTGTCACGCACGCGTTCTTCAAAGCGTTGCTCTTCCTCGGCGCCGGCAGCGTCATTCACATCATGGAGCACGCCTTCCACCGGGCGGGCGTCCACAAGGACCCTCAGGACATCCGCAACATGGGCGGTCTGTATCCGTACGCGCGAAACACGGCCGTTACTTTCCTCATTGCCTGGATAGCCATCAGCGGCATCCCGCCGTTCTCCGGTTTCTTCAGCAAGGACGAGATCCTCTCCGCCGCCTATCACAAGGGGTATGGCAGCGTGTTCTGGCTCGGTGTGTTGGGCGCGGTCCTGACGGCGTTTTATATGTCGCGCCTGGTGTTTTTGACATTCTTCGGCGGGAGCCGTACGGATGCATCGGCACGGGAACATCTCCGGGAATCCCCGTCGGTCATGACGGTGCCGCTGATGGTGCTGGCGTTTCTTGCGGCGGTGGGAGGTTTCATCGGCGTGCCCGAAGCGCTGGGCGGCGGGAACTGGTTCGGCCATTTTCTGGCTCCGACCGTCGGCGAACACGTGGCGGGCGAACATCACGGACTCGGGGAAGGCGTACTGATCGCCATCTCGATTCTGGCCGGCCTGACGGGGATCGGCGCGGCGTATCTGATGTATATGATGAAGAAACTCGATGCGGACAAACTGGCCGCGGACTACCGGCCCGTGTATACGACCCTGTTGAACAAGTACTATGTGGACGAGGTCTACGACCGGACGGTGGTGTCGCCGATCCGATGGACCTCGGAACACGTCCTGTGGAAGGGCGTGGACGTGAAGGTCATCGACGGCCTGATCTATGTCCTGGCCGTGGCCACGGACCTCACGGGCCGCGTGCTGAGGCTCTTCCAGACGGGATACGTGCAAACCTATGCGTTTTTCATTTCGCTCGGGTTGGCCCTAGTGATTTATTACATCCTGAAGTAAAATTTTTCTCGAGGCCGCGCAATGGAGAGTTATAGTTCCTCGGTGCTGACGGCTCTGATCTTCTTGCCCGTGGTCGGGATGTTCGTCCTGAGCCTCATTCCGGGCACGGAAGAAAAGGCGATCAAATGGACCAGCCTGATCGTCACGACGGCCGTGTTCCTGATATCCGTGCCGTTGTTCTGGCTGTTCGATACCGCCCGGCCGGACATGCAGTTCGTATTTTCCGCCCGCTGGATCGAAAGCTGGGGCGCTACCTACTCGGTGGGTATCGACGGCATCAGCCTGCTCCTCGTACTGTTGACCACGTTTATCATGCCCCTGGCGGTGGTGGCGGCGTGGAGCAGCGTGCACGGCCATGTCAAGGGATTCATGATCTCGTTGTTGATGCTCGACGCGGGTATGTTGGGTGTGTTTTGCGCGCGGGACATGCTGTTGTTTTACGTG
The DNA here is from genome assembly GCA_037445875.1 of Bacteroidota bacterium. Classification (GTDB taxonomy): domain Bacteria; phylum CLD3; class CLD3; order SB21; family SB21; genus JBBIJR01. The sequence continues at coordinate 18,239 of JBBIJR010000030.1, forward strand.
TTCTGGGAAGCGATGCTCATCCCGATGTACGTCTTGATCGGCATCTGGGGACACGACGATCGCGTCCGGGCCGCCGTGACGTTCTTCATATATACCATGGCGGGCAGTATCTTCATGCTGGTGGCCATTCTGTACATGTATTTCAAGACGGCGCCGGTGGTGGTGGACGGTACGGTGCTTTCCGCGCATTCCTTCGCGCTGGACGCCTTCTACAACCTCGATCTGCCGTACGACACGCAGTACTGGCTCTTCCTCGCCTACGCCGTGGCGTTTGCCATCAAGGTCCCCATGTTCCCGTTCCACACGTGGCTGCCGCTGGCGCACGTCGAGGCACCAACGGTGGGATCGGTCAACCTGGCGGCGATCTTGTTGAAGATGGGTCCCTACGGATTCATCCGCTTCTGCATTCCGTTTTTTCCGGCGGTGTCGTTTGATTTTGTGCCGATCGTGTCGGTCCTGGCGATCATCGGGATCATCTACGGTTCGCTGGTGGCCATGGTGCAGCCGGACGCCAAGAAACTGGTCGCGTATTCGTCGGTGGCCCACCTCGGTTTTGTCATGCTCGGCTTGTTCGCGATAACCATCCAGGGCTGGCAGGGGGCCATGCTCATCATGCTGAGCCACGGCATTTCCACCTCCTGCCTCTTCCTCATGGTGGGGATGCTGTACGACCGCCGCCATACGCGTCTCATCGATCAATTCGGCGGGCTGTGGAACGTGATGCCAGCCTTTTCCGTCGTGTTCCTCGTCGTATGCCTCTCCTCTCTCGGCCTCCCGGGCACCAACGGTTTTGTGGGTGAGTTCCTGGCCCTGATCGGCACGTTCACCTCGGCCAACGACCATGCGCGGCTTTATGCGGTGCTAGCCTCCCTGGGGGTCATTCTCAGTGCCGTCTATCTGCTCTGGATGTATCAGCGCGTGATCTACGGGGAAGTCAAGCACGATCAGAATCGCAAGCTGCCCGACCTGTCGCTGCGCGAGCACGTCGTCATGGTACCGTTCCTGATCTTGATCTTCTGGATCGGCCTGTACCCGAAGTCGTTCACCGAAAAAATGGAGGCCTCCCTGCAGCAGACCTTGAAGACGTATCACGGCGCGATGGAGGATCGGGCACTGCGCAAACAGGGCATCGGAAAGATCGATCTTCCCACCAAACCGGCATCCGGCACGGTGAAGCACTGAGACGTTTATGGGGTGGAAGCGCTTAGGTACATGCTGGCTGATCCTGTCGTCCCTCGCGATATGCGGGGCCGCGCCTTCGTCGGGCTTTGTGAGCGGAGCGGACGCTGTCCGGCTGTATTACGAGATGCACGGCGAAGGAGAACCTCTGCTCGTGTTGGCCGGGGGACCCGGTGATTCTCATTTCTACTTCAAGCCCTACTTCAAGAAACTCGAAAAGGCGTTTACGGTCGTGTACTTGGATGGTCGCGGCCGCGGACGGTCGAGCGGCCCTTCCGATGCCGCCTTGCTCAACGTGGACAAAGACGCGGAAGACGCGGAAGCAGTCCGGGCCTTTCTGGGGTTCGCGAGCCTGAACGTGTTCGGCCACTCCTACGGGGGAATCGTGGCGCAGCGATACGCCTTGAATTATCCCGCACGGGTGAGAAGCCTCGTGCTGTGCAGTACGTTCCATGGCGCCGGCGGCTGGCAGGAGAACATCGACGAATGCAATCGCGCCATTCGGGAAAGCTATCCGGAAGTGTGGAGTCAACTGGAAGCAATGGGATTGAAAGACCGATCGAAATTGCCCGCGTGGAGGGCGCTGTACGATCCGGCCATTCAATCGCTGTACTGGTACCATCCGTCCAAACGAAGCCGTTATCTCAAGGAACTTTCCGCCGTGCGGACCGAAGCGGACAGTTTTGCCTGGCACGTCTACTACTCGATCATCGGCAACGATCCCGACGTCGAGGTGGGTGGGTCGATGAAGGGGCTTGACTTGCGCGAAGAACTGAAGAATCTGAACCTTCCGGTTCTCATCCTGGCGGGGCGAGGCGACCGTATTGCCACGGTCCGGCAGGCGTCGGAGATTCGTTCGCACATTCCGGCCGCGCGGCTGCACGTCTTCGAACACAGCGGCCATCTGCCGTTCGTCGAGGAGAATCGGGCCTTCACCCGGATCGTGAAGGATTTCATTCTCCGTGAAGCAAGGGTACCCGATTGAGCGCGCCGAAGCACATGCTCTGTCCCTCCTGCGCCAAGACCGGCCAGCTGGCGAAGAGCGGATCGGCGTGCCCGCACTGCCATTACTCCTTTTCGACACCGTCCGAGGAGCTGGAAAAGGAGTTTCGATCCCTGCTGACGCCGAAACAGCTGGCCCCGGTGGTCGAAACCGCCATGAAGGCCGCAGCGGAGGCCCGCTACGAACAGGCCTCCTATCTCGTCGAGTTCCTGATTGAAAACGCATACGGCAACGACCAGGATTTCCGGAACATCGGTTTGGCGTTTCACGAGGCCCACAAGGATGCACTGGCGCTCATCTGCTGCGAACGTGCCGTGACCGTCAATCCCCAGGACGCGGCCAACCACCATGCCGTGTCCGCCTGCTATGAGGAAATCGGCGTGCTGGACAAGGCCCTGTCCCACGCTCAGGAAGCCGTTCGCTTGATGCCCGGGCAGTCAGCACACTACGTACGGCTCGGCGACATTTACGACAAACAGAACCAGCCCACGCTGGCCGCCCGCTCGTACCTCACGGCCATTGCGATCGGCAACGCTTTCGATCGCAGCTTTGAGAAAATCCTGGATGACGCCGTGGATATCGCGCAGCTCGAGGCACACAAGGATGAATTGTTGAAGGTCCATTCGAATGCCTGGGCCGTGCATCAGGCGATGGGACAGCTGTATCTGGCGAAGATGGAATTCGAACGGGCCGAGTCTTCCTTCCGCAGTGCGCTCGCCCTGAGTCCCCATCAGCCGGTGCTCATGAACCGCCTGGCGGAAGTCTATCAGAAGGAGAACAAGATCGATTCGGCGCTGGATCAATACAAGAAAGCGCTGGCGTTGGATGAGCGTAACGTCGAGACCCTCCGCGCCCTCGGACGCCTCCACAAAGAAAAGGCCCAGTGGAACGAAGCCCTTTCGTACTTCGAGCAGATCCTCCGGCTGAACAACAAGGACAGCAACGCGGCCTACGAAACAAAGGAGATGCACCGCAAACTCAATAATCCGCACAGGGCCATCGAGATCATGAAGGACTACCAGAAGGCCGATGCGAGCTATTTCAACTGGGCCATGCACCATATCTTCGAGATTCTGTACTACGACCTCAAGGACGATCAGCAGTTGTGCGAACTCGTGGAACACACGTATCCGAACAAAGTCGGCGAATCGTTCGTTTACGACTACTACGGTTACAGTCTGATGAACATGGGACGGCTCGAAGAAGCGGCGCGCTCGTTCGAGCGGTTTCTCGAACTCGAGTCCAAGAACGCGCGAGTGATGAGAGAGCTGGGAAGGGTGTTCTGCGATCTGGGACGTTATCAGGAAGCCATCGACATTCTGAACAAGTCTTTTGCCATCGAGAAGAAGAACTCCTACGGCTACTACTATCTGGCCTACGCTTATCACAAGATGGGCAAGGACGATCTGGCGAAGAAAACCCTGCTCGAAGGCAGGCAGTTCGACCCGAATTATAAATGGTTCAACGACCTTCTGGCCGAGATCGATCCGACCCTTATTGAGCAGACCGCCACGACCGAACAGGAAACACCTGAGACTTCCTCGACCCAGCAGACGGCGTCCGTGCTCGGCGAGGCGTTCGTGCCTGCCATGCCGAGTTTTCTGCGCGATCTCACCCAGATGGCGCGCGACGGCAAAGTCGACAACATTTTCGGGCGCGTGGGGGAACTGCAGGAGCTCATCGAAGTCCTCTGCCGCAGAACCAAGGCCAATCCGTTGATCGTCGGCGCCCCCGGAGTCGGAAAGACCGTCCTCGTCAACGGTCTGGCCCATCTGTTGGCAAAAGGAGAGGTACCCGATATCCTCAAGCCCTATCGGCTGCTCGAACTCGAGGTGTTTGCCGTCGTGGCGGGAACGCGGTATGTCGGCACGCTCGAACAGAAATTCATGCAGCTTGCCCAGTTCTGCCGAACGAACAAGGTGATTATCTTCATCGACGAGTTGCATACGCTCATGGGGGCCGGGTCGTACAGTTCCCACGAAACGGGCGGCCTGGACGAAATGTTCAAGCCGTTGCTGACGCAGCCGGACTTCAAGCTCATCGGCGCTACGACGGATGAGGAGTATCAGAAGAACATCGCCAAGAGCGGCGCCTTCGAACGCCGCTTCACGCGTGTGACGGTTTTCGAAGCGAGCCAGGGCGATACACTCAAGATCATGGAATACCAGCGGCCCAAGCTCGAGGAGTTCTACCACGTGAGGATTTCCGACCGGGCGCTGCAGAGCGTCCTCGAATTGTCCGACAAGTACATCAAGAACCGGTTCTTTCCGGACAAGGCGTGCGACATTCTCGAGCGGGCGTCGATCAAAGCAAGCCTTTCGCGCACGCCGGGCGGAACCGAAGCGGCCGATCTCGTGGAGCACCACATCGCCCAGGCCGTGTCCCAGGTAACGCGCATCCCCGTCGACAATATTCAGATCGATGCCATGAGCGGCATGGTCTCTCTCGAGGACCGCCTGCGCATGCGGGTCATCGGCCAGGAGGAGGCCGTCACCAAAGTGGCGGAAGTCATTCGCATGACTAAAAGTGGCCTCGACATCAACCCCGACCGGCCGGACGGCGTGTTTTTGTTCGTCGGGCCGACGGGCGTGGGCAAGACCGAGCTTGCCAAGGCGCTGGCCGAAGCGCTCGGGGGCAGCGAGAAACGCCTTGTGCGCATCGATATGTCGGAATACAACGACCAGTACGCGATCTCGAAACTGATCGGCACCGCCCCGGGTTACGTCGGATACGAGGACGAGGGCCGGCTGACCCGCGCGATCCGGGAAGACCCTTCGGCCGTGGTTCTCCTGGATGAGATCGAAAAAGCCCACCCGAAGATCTACGAAGCCTTTCTGCAAGTGTTTGACGACGGTCGCATGACGGACGGCAAGGGTCAGACGATCAGTTTCTCCAACACGACGATCATCATGACGTCCAATCTGGGCGCCGAACACATCTACGGAAAAATCAAAGTGGGCTTCACGGCCTCCCGCACAGATGCACACAGGGAAATCTCCGACGGTATCAAAGAATCGCTGCGGAAGCATTTCACGCCGGAGTTTCTCAACCGGATCGACGAGATCGTCGTATTTCGCGCGCTCGACGATGCGACCCTGCGCCTGATCGCGCGCCAGAAGATCGAGGCCATCGTCCGGCGGTTCGCGACAAAAGACATCAAGATCAACGTGGAAGAGTCGGTCGTGGATCTGTGCGTGGCCGGCCTCGATGTGAGCCGCGAAGGAGCGCGCGGGCTCAACCGCTCCCTCGAAGACAACATCAGCCGGCCCCTGTCGAAGGTGTTGATCCAGAATCCGGACTGCAAAGTGTACAACATTACCCGCCATGAGGACAAAGTGGCCGTCATGCGCGGCGTCTGAAGTCCTCAACCGGCCGTACAGGAGATCCAACCGTGGAAATCATCGTACCCGACAGCAATCTCACCGTGATCATGCCCCAGATCGTTCTGACGGTCGGTGCGCTGGTCGTCCTGTTGATGGGCGTGTGGAACCCGGTTCGCCGCTGGGTGGGCTGGACGACGCTCGGGTTCGGGCTGGCGGCGCTGATCAGCCTCTTCTCCCTGTGGGAGGTGGAGACGCGTGCGTTCAGCGGCATGCTCACGATCGACGCCTACTCGAACCAGTTTAACTGCGTGATCTTGATCAGCACGATCCTGGTCTGCATGGCCGCGCGAGACGCGATCGATCCCCACAAGTCCGGCGAGTTTTTCTCCGTGGTGCTGATGGCCACCGTCGGCATGATGATCATGGCGTCGAGCGACAATCTGCTGGTGATCTTTCTGGGACTGGAGATCCTGTCCATCGGGCTGTACATTTTGATCGGCCTCAATCGGGCACGGGTCCGCGCACTGGAGGCCGCGATCAAGTACTTTCTGCTCGGAGCGTTCGCTTCGGCGTTCTTCCTCTACGGCATCGCCCTGATCTACGGTTCGACGGGCAGCTTCGATCTGGTCCGCGTCGCACGGTTCCTCGAATCCAACAACCTGATCGGGGATCCGATCATCCTGGCCGCCGTGGCGCTCTTGCTCATCGGCTTTGGATTCAAGGTTGCGCTTGTGCCGTTTCACATGTGGTCCCCCGATGTGTACCAGGGATCCCCCGCTCCGGTTACCGCCCTCATCGCCACGGGTCCGAAAGCGGCGGCCTTCGCGGCCTTTGCCCGCGTCTTCCTGACCTCACTGGACTCGCTGTACGTCGAATGGGCGGGCATTCTCTACTGGATCTGCGTCATGACCATGGTGATCGGCAACCTCGTGGCCCTTATTCAGAGGGACATCAAACGTATGCTGGCCTTTTCGAGCATCGCGCACGCGGGCTATATCCTCATGGCCATCCTCGCAGGTCCGAAGCTGGCGCAAACCAGCCCCCACTTCGCTTCGTCCGCGGTCATTTTCTATGTCACGGTCTACGCGTTGATGAACCTCGCGAGTTTTACGATCATTCACATCTTCGAGAGCCGTGAGGGCCGGAACATGAACGTCGAGGACTTTTCCGGCTTCGGGTTCAAATACCCGATGCTGAGCGTGGCCCTGTCCGTATCGATGTTGTCGCTGGCCGGATTTCCCCTGACCGGAGGATTCATCGGCAAGTTCCAGATTTTTTCCGCCGCCGTCGATGCGGGTTTCGTCGGCCTCACCATCGTGGCCGTGATCACCACGTTGATCTCCGTTTACTACTATCTGCGCGTGATGGTGATGATGTACTTCAAGGAGGCGGGAGAACCGCTGGAGGACGTGAAGGTGTCGAAGGCCACGCGTGCCGCAGTGGCGTTGGCCACGCTCGGTCTTATCCTGCTGGGGATCGTTCCGTCGGTGATGCCCACGATGTAGCTTGTCGCGGTCAGATGCACGTTTGCGGAGTCATTCCGGCAATATTCTTTTCAGACCGGAGATTGTAAGGACATGATCGTTGCAGTATTGGCCGGCGGCTCGTCCAGTGAACGCGATGTGTCGCTTGTGTCGGGTGCGGCTATGGCAAGGGCGGCCAGGAATCTCGGACACCGGGTCGACCTGATCGATCCTGCCGACGGCTCGTTGCTGGATTTCGATTCCGCCGCACCCGTTGGACCGCGTCCGCCCCAAACGGCAGTCGTGCGACCGTCGTCCGGTCGCGTGATACTCGAGACGGTCCTGCGCTGTGCACGCAGCGGCGCCGAACTCGTCATCAACGGACTCCACGGCGGTGCGGGGGAGAACGGCGCAGTGCAGGCCGCGTGCGAACTGGCGGGCCTGCCGTACACGGGTTCAGGCGTCATGGCGAGCGCACTGGCGATGAACAAGGTCGTGTCCAAACGTCTGTTTGCCCACGATGGCGTCCCTACGCCCTCACACCTCTTCTTTGAACGATCGGCCTCTTTTGGACAGATGCACGGCGAAGTGCAGCGGCGCTTCCATTATCCCGTGGTCGTGAAACCCAACGGCGAAGGCTCGACAGTCGGACTCACGATCGTCAGGGAAGAGAGGGAACTCCAATCGGCATGGAACCTCGCCGCCGGCTACGGGGACGTGCTCGTCGAGGAATACATCGCGGGGCGAGAAATCACGGTCTCCGTGCTGGGCGATAGGGCGCTGCCCGTGATCGAAATAAAGCCGGAAGGCGGCTTCTACGATTACGAACACAAGTACACGAAGGGCAAAACGACCTATGTGTGTCCGGCGGAGATCGCCGCCGCCGTGGCCGCCGAAGTACAGCGGCATGCGCTGACCGCGTTCCGGGTGCTGGGCTGCCGGGGCTACGCGCGCGTGGACTTCCGGCTGAGCACCGACAACCGGCCGTTCTGCCTTGAGGTCAACACCCTTCCCGGCATGACCGAAACCAGTCTCGTACCCAAAGCGGCCCTCGCGGCGGGAATTGGATTCGACGAACTCGTAGACCGGATCATCCGGCTGGCCGGAATATGAGAATCCTGTGCGTGTGCTGGCTGATCGTATGGCCGTGGGTGGCCTGCGGAGGTTCATCCGAAGAACCCGAACTGGATTTTGTAAATCCCTATGTCCGGGCTGTCGAGCGCGAGTTCAATCGAGATTCCGCGTACCAATCGGTTGCTTTTTTCAGCGGGTTCTGGCGCGTCGCTGGCAACGGCGGGTTTGATCGTTGCGTGGAGTACATCGTTGACCGGCTCGCGGCGGCAGGATTCGATTCCACGGGGCAGTCCGATTCCGTTTTCACGGTCCGTGTCGATACGTCGAAGCTGGACGCCGGCTTCACATGGGAAGCGGTGGCCGCTTCGTTTCGAATCACCGATGCACGGGGCCAAACCGTCATCGCCGACAACCTGGACGAGCATCCGGTCATGCTTGTGCAGCATTCGTTTCCGGTGAACCAACGCGCCGAGGTGGTCGATATCGGCCAGGGTGACCGGCCGGAAGATTATGCCGATCGGGACGTACGCCGCAAGATTGTCTTCGGCAGCGCACCGGCCTCGGATTTGTTCTATCACGCGGTGAAGAAGAACGGCGCGGCCGGTGTGATCTCCATGTATGTCCCTCCCTATAACCGTGCCGAGTCCAATCCGGACTTGATCGCGTACGAATCGATTCCTCGGAACGAGAAGTTGTCTTCGTTCGCGCTGAAGGTCTCGCGGCGCTCCGGGGAAGTCCTCCGCGGCGCACTTGCCCGGGGACCCTGCGCGGCTAACGTGAACGTCGAGACACATTTCCGGGCCGCTCCCCTCAAAACGGTCATCGCGGAGATCCGGGGGCAGGACCGGCCTGCCGAGCGTATCGACAAACGCTCGCACGGCGCGGTAGCGCGGCTCGTATCGTATGCGTGGCTCATCTCGATCATTACCGTCCAGGCGCCAATGACAACGCGAGTGGGTCCGCTACCCTTCTCGAGATGGCCCTGGCCTTCCGAAGGTCGGCCGACGGCGGCCGGCTCGGTGTTCCGAAACGCACCTGGACCTTCCTGTGGGTCGACGAGTACAAGTCCGAATTCGAGTCCGGAGGCGTCGGTCACTGGCAAACGGCGTATCCGTTCCAGTTCGTGAAGACCAAAGCCGCCTTTTCGCTCGACATGGTGGGCGAAGACACTCGAAAAACAGGCGGCGTTTTCCGGATCGAGAAATTTCCGGATCCCTCGGCGGTGTGGACGCGGCCGCCGGACGAGCATTCCGGCTGGGGTGCCAGTTTGATCGAACCGTCGTCTCTTCGCGGATCGTTCATCAACGACTACATACTGGCGATCGCGGAAGCGTACGCCGGACCGCGCGGTTGGACGTTCAGGGCCAACCCCTTCGAAGGAGGCAGCGATCATCAGGCGTTCGTGGATGCCCGGATTCCCGCCGTTCTCGCATGGCACTTTCCCGATCAATTCTATCATTCGAGCGGCGACAGCCTCGGCCAGGTCGATCCGGATGAAATGCAGCGCGTCGGCACGCTGGTGAGTGCCGCCGCACTCGGGCTGGCCAGCCTGACCAACGATCAAGCGGGCCTTCTCCTCGACCTGCTGTACTACCGCGGCCTGGAGCGGATGGCCGGTGAGAGCCAAACGTCGATGGAGCTGATCCGTGAAGGCGGATCCCCCGAACGGGAGCGGAGGATCCTCGGAGCATGGTTGCAGTGGTATGCAGAAGCCATTCGTTCCGTCGCTGAGATCAGCACCGAAACGGACCAGCGATTGCTCGCGCGGGTATCCGAGGTCGAGAGCCTCTTTACTCTACGGGCTCAGTCCATAATCGATACCGTGGAATAGAACGACAACCGAGCAAACGAAAGGAGGCCCCATGGCCTACAAGAACCTGCTGTTTGAAGTGAAGAACCATCTGGCTTATGTTACGATCAACCGGCCGGACAAACTGAATGCCCTGAATTCAGAGACCTTCATGGAACTGTACGATGCGATGAAGAAGATCAACGAAGACGCCAGCGTGCGGGGGGCGATCCTGACCGGCAGCGGCGACAAAGCGTTCGTGGCCGGAGCGGACATCGGAGAATTGGCGACCCTGACGCCCGTCACGTCCAAGGAATTTGCGCTGAGAAGTGAGACGGTGCTGTGTTACATCGAACGGATGGGCAAGCCGGTCGTTGCGGCCGTCAACGGATTTGCCCTCGGCGGCGGGTGCGAGCTTTCGATGGCGTGCCACATGCGCGTCGCATCGGAGCACGCGAAGTTCGGGCAGCCCGAAGTCAATCTGGGCCTGATCGCGGGAAACGGGGGTACTCAGCGGCTGCCCCGGCTCGTAGGCGCCGGCCGAGCGCTGGAGATCCTCTGCACGGGAGACATGATTCCGGCGGAGGAGGCGTTCCGGATCGGTCTGGCCAACCGTGTGACGAAAAAGGAGGAGTTGATCCCGACCTGTGAAAAGATCCTCGGCACTGTGGCCGCCAGAGCGCCCGTTGCCGTAAAACTTACCATCGAAGCCGTCCAGAGCGGGATGGAAATGACGCTCGGCGAGGGCCTCAACTACGAGGCGAATCTGTTCGGTCTCGTATTCTCGACGGAAGACATGAAGGAAGGCACCCGGGCATTCCTGGAAAAACGAAAGGCGAATTTTCAGGGTCGCTGAAATTCAGGCCGGTATCTCGACAATGAATTCCGCTCCCGGTCCCCCGGACGACTGGCAATAAATGCGGCCGTTGTGCTTCTGTACGATGCCGTAACTAATGGACAGGCCGAGGCCCGTTCCCAATCCCACGGGTTTGGTCGTGAAGAAGGGATCGAAAATCTGCTCCCTCACCGTATCCGGCACGCCGATGCCGTCGTCGCGGATGCGGATACGTACTTGCCTTCTTCCACCCCCTGCGACCGCTGGCCGCAGCTCGGTCGTGATCCAAATGTGTCCCTCGCTCCTTTGCTCCAGCCGGTTACGTTCGAGGATGGCCTCGACGGCGTTGAGCAGGAGATTCATGAAGACCTGGTTCATCTGGCTCGCGTAACAGAGGATGCGCGGAAGCGGTCCGTAGCCGCGATGGATCTCGATGGCGTGCTGATGGTTGGGCAGGACGAGGGACAGGGCGCTTTCAAGGCCTTCATGCAGATCGACTTCCTTCAGCTCGGCCTCTTCCAGTCTCGAGAAGTTCCTTAAATTGAGGATGACGCGTTTGATGCGATCGATGGCCAGATTGCAGCTTCGGATAATGTCCTCCGCGTCCTCCATCATAGTGTCGTATCGGACTTGCGACTTCAGTCCGCGGAACGATTCCAGTTCCACCGCCGACAGTCGCCGTTCGGTATCCGTGACCAACCGGCGGAAGTCCCGGAGATGTTCTTCCAGATGGGGCAGATTTCCGTGGATGATCGTGATCGGATTATTGATCTCATGGGCCATGCCCGCCACCAGTTGGCCCAACGAAGACATCTTGGCCGATTGGACCAGCTGCGACTGGGTTCGTTTGAGATCCTGCAGAGCGCGCTCGAGTTCCTCCTTTTGATCGGCGATCTGGCGCGTTTTTTCGCGCACGACGCGCTCGAGTTCGGCCCTTCGGCGATCGAGGTTCTTGACGCGGGCACGGAAGGCAATCAGCACGGCAAAGAGAAGGCCAAACCCGGTGACGATATAGAATCCGCTGGTTTCATAGAAGAAGGGATCGAGGGTGACCGCCATGACGGCCGGTTGCTCGTTCCAAACACCGTCGTTATTGCACGCAGTAACCTGAAACGTGTAATGGCCGGGCGGGAGGTTGGTGTAGTAGGCCACCCGTCTGCCGCCGGCTTCCATCCATTCCTTGTCGAATCCTTCCAGTCGGTATCGAAAGCGAACCTTTCTCGGCGCTACGAAACTCAGGCCGGTGTAGTGGATTTCGAACCGGTCGTTGCCGGGTTCGATGTCGATGGACGGAGTGTAGTCGGCTCGAAGCTCGTCGACGATCAATTCCTCGATGAGTACGGGCGGTGGCCGGTCATTGAGGCGGAACCCGGTCGGGTCAATCACGGCGGCCCCTTTGACGGTTGCGAACCACAATCGGCCGTCTCGCGTTCGGCAGGCGGCCGCCTGTCCGGCGTTGCATTCGCTGCTCTTCATGCCGTCGGACTCGTCGTACGAGATGCTCCGGATGGCCCGGTTGCGGCCGTCGACGAAATCGTGCAGGTCCTTCAACGCGATACGGGACACGCCTTTGTTCGAACTCATCCAGAGGTGTTGCTGCCCATCGGGTACCAGGCGGAAGATCACGTCATCGAAAAGACCGTCGCGGGATGACATGCTGACCAACCGGCCGTCCCGCAGCCGGTTCAATCCTCCGCCGAATGTCCCCACCCAGAGGCATCCGTCCTCGTCCTCATAAAGGGAACGGACGAAATCGTTCGAAAGCCCCTTATCGGTATTGTAAACCTCGAATGCCTCTCCTGCATATCGGACCAATCCTCCATTCGTGCCGATCCACAGCACGCCGGCGCGGTCCTCCATCATCGTGCGGATCACGTCGTTGACAAAGCCGGTGTGTGTGGAGATCACCCGCCACCGTCCGTGGTCCAGCACGTTCAAGCCCCCTCCTTCGGTGCCGATCCAGATGCGGCCTTCGCGGTCCTCCAGCACGCACCGAACGAGGTTGGAACTGAGGCCATGGACGGTCGAATATGTGGTCAACCGGCCGTCCTGCATGACCGATACGCCTCCGCCTCTTGTGCCGACCCACAGCCGGCCGGTGCGGTCTTCGTACAACGACCAGACCACATCGTGCGCAAGCCCGTCCCGAGCGGAATACGTGCGAACGCTGCCGCCGCGAAGGCGGGTCACACCTCCGCCATCGGTTCCAATCCACATGTCGCCCTGGCGGTCTTCGAGGATCGACCAGACCATATTGTTGGCCAGTCCGTTGCTTGTGGTAAACGACGTGAACTTCCCGTCCGAGTACCGGACCAGACCGCCGCCTCCCGTGCCTACCCACAGATTGCCCTCGCGGTCCTCGAGCAGCGACATCACCACGCTGATCGGAAGTCCGTCTGCCGTCGTGAATCGCTCCAACCGGCCGTTGGTGTAGCGGACCAGCCCGCCTCCGTCCGTGGCCACCCACAGATTGCCGTCGCGGTCTTCAGTGAAGCCGTAGATGAAGTCCTTCTTCAAGCTGGCCAACACCCCAGACGTCACGAGGCGTCCCGCTTCGTAGACGAACACGCCTGTGCCCCATGTGCCGATCCAGATCTTTCCAGCACGGTCGACGAGAAAGGCGCGGACGTTCAGCGAATGAAGCTCGGGCAGCTGGATCGGAAAGATGGCGTCTTTGGCAACGAGGGCCACGCCAGCGTCCGTTCCGCACCACACGCGCCCGTCGGCATCCAGCATGAGGGCCGTGACGGTATTGCTCGGCAGACCTTGCTGGACGGTCCACACGCGAACGGCATCACCTTTTAGTCTTGCCAGGCCCCCGCCGTCCGTCCCTATCCACAACGTGCCGTCCTTGTCCTCGAGGAGGCAGCGGATTCCGGCGTGGGGGAGACCCTCTTCGGTTGCGTATCGGGTGAAGCGGCCGTTGACCATCCGCAGCAGTCCGTTGCGCGTACCCGCCCATAACCGGTGCTGCCGGTCTTCCACCACCATCCACACAAAATTATGCTGGAAGGCCTCGGTGTTTTGACGGTCGTAGACGGTGAACTTGACTCCGTCGAACCTCACGAGTCCCTCCTGAGTTCCAAACCATACGTATCCGTCGTGCGTCTGAAGGATCGTGTTGACGGAGTTCTGCGGAAGGCCTTCCTTCTTCTGCCATATGTCTTGCATGTACTGGGAAAGCACTTTGTTCGGGTCCAGCGCGTACGCAGGGCTCCGTGGGTTCGCCGCGAGCAACGCAACAACGGTCGCTAGACCCCCCATCAACGAGGAAACACGTTTCATGCGAGAGAATCCGGTAAAGCGAAAAAAATGTTCATCGGCCGGGGAGGCATGAGAACTAGTCTAAATTACGGCAAACGCGTTTGATAGTCAAACGGGAGGCCTATTCGGTCTCGCCAGGCCGCGAAGCCGCTGGTTGATTCCGATGACCTCGACCGCGCGCACAACACCGGGTTGAAGCAGCCGTGATCAGCGGGCAGGGTGTTCCGCGGATCATGTCCGGTCCCTTGCTGTTTTTCTCTTGTGACATCCGGTGCGATGGACTACTTTCTCACCCGGAGAGTTTTCCGACCCTAAAGGTAATTATCCGATGCCCGAAACCGGTTCCAGGCGTTTTTTTGTGACAATGGCTCTCTGGGTGGCTACCACGGTAGCGGGAGGCTGGTTGACCGCGTTCGAAGCGGCCCTTCTCAGCGAGTTGATGGAGGGGCGTTCTTGGCCGGTAACGCAGGGTACCGTCGTCGCCTCAACGGTCGGCGGCCGGCGGGCGTATCATCCCGAAATCACCTACGAATTCTCGGTGGACGGCCATCCCTACCGGGGAATGAGCGACCTTGACGTTCCCGGATTCGGGACTAGAGCCAGCCGTTTGAACGTCGCGGAAGTCCTTGTTTCCCAGTATCCCGTCGGCTGCCCCGTCACCGTTCATTATGATCCCACAAACCCGGCCCACAGCCGCTTGCGCGTCGGCATTCCGCATACCGTGTTTCTCCTACTTAGCGTGGGCGGTCTGGCGTTGGGGCTCGGGCTGTACGGCGCCCTGCGCACCATCCTGCGGCGCCGCCGAGCCGCTCCCAGACGCTGACAACGCCACTTTTGTTTTGATTTTATGCTCTCCCGTCCATAGATTAGGCGTCGATTCGATGACCGACCCTGCTGCACGTACAACCCTCTTTATGGACCTGTCACGGGAGAAATCCTCATGAAAAGCTTCACGCCCGACAAGATTCGCAACGTATGTCTTGCCTCTCACAGCGGAACCGGAAAAACCACGCTGACGGAGTCGATGCTGTTCGTGGCCGGCAAGATCAAGCGCTTCGGATCGGTCGACCAGGGCACGACGACAAGCGACTACAATCCCGACGAGATCGAGCGCAAGTTCTCGATCAATACCACGCTTCTGCACTGCGAGTGGAACAACTGCAAGATCAACCTGCTCGACACGCCGGGCTTTGCGGACTTTCGCGGAGAGATCCGCAGCGCCATGACCGCCGCCGACATGGTCATCATTCCGATTCGGGCAACCGCCCTGCTGGACGTCGGTACGGAGATCGCCTGGGAGTACGCGGAGGAACACCACCTGCCCGTCATGTTCGTGATCAACGAACTGGACAAGGAAAACTCGGATTTCGACCAGACCTTCGACATGCTCGTCGAGCGCTTCGGTTCCGAACGGCACATCGTGGAAGTCGGATATCCGATCGGGGCCGGCCGGCCGGATTTCAACAAGATCTTCGACGTCGTCAGGATGCAGTTGCTCAAGTTCAATCTTGACAAGACCGGCAGCTACGAAGCGCTCGACGTGCCCTCCGAATTCAAGGAGCGTCTCAACAAACTGCACGAGATCCTCGTCGAAGATGCCGCGGAGAGCGAGGACAAGTTCATGGAGGATTACTTTGCGACGGGCACCCTGAGCGACGAGGAGTTCCGCACGGGTCTGCGAGAGGGTATCCTGGCGCGCAAGATCGTTCCCGTGTTCTGTACGAACGGTCTCAACTCCGTCGGTGTGAAACCGCTGATGGACTTTATCGTAGACTACATGCCATCGCCCGTGGACATGCCGCCGCGCAAAGCATGGGTGAATGGGAGTCCGGGGGAAGTGGCCTGCACGCTGGACGGCCCCTTCTCCGCGTTCGTCTTCAAGACGATCAGCGAGCCGCACGTGGGCGAGCTGTCCTTCTTCCGGCTCTTTTCCGGTTTCGTCAAGACGGGCGACGACGTCCTGAATTCCAGCAAGAACGCGCTGGAGCGCATCGGGCAGGTGTTCCTGGTGTGCGGCAAAGAACGCGTCGATGCGGGCCAAATTGGAGCGGGGGATATTGCCGCGCTGGTCAAACTGCGGGACACGCACACGAACAACTCCCTATCGGACAAAGGAAGGCCGGTCCGGTTCGATGAAATCAGGTTCCCCGATCCGATCATCACGTTTGCCATCGTTCCCCGAGGCAAGGCGGACGAGGCGAAGATCAGCACGGGCCTCCATGCCCTGCACGAGGAAGATCCGGCATTCCTGTACACCTACGACGCGGAGACGCTGCAGAGCATCGTGAGCGGACAGGGAGAAATGCACCTGATGATCGTGACCAAGCGGTTGAAGGACCGGTTCGGCGTGGAGGTGGACCTTGTCGACGCGCGCATCGCGTACAAGGAGACGATTCGCGGCCTCGCGAAGGATGCGGAATACAAACACAAGAAACAAACAGGCGGCCGCGGGCAATACGGTCATGTGCATATCAAGATCGAACCCAGACCCCGGGGCACGGGTTTTGAGTTCGTCGATGAAATCGTGGGGGGCGTCGTTCCCGGCCGCTTTATCCCGGCCGTGGAAAAAGGAGTGATCGAGGCCATGACAAACGGAGTGATCGCAGGTTATCCCGTCGTGGACGTGCGCGCCACGCTGTTCGACGGAAGTTATCACGACGTGGATTCCGACGAGTTGTCATTCAAGATCGCCGGCGCCATGGCGTTCCGGAAGGGTTTCAAGGAGGCCCACCCGATCATGCTCGAACCGATCTACGAACTGGAAGTGAAGATTCCGGAAGAATACATGGGCGCCGTGATGGGTGACCTCTCGTCCCGCCGCGGGCAGATCCAGGGTATGGAGGCCGACGGGCACTTCCAGGTGGTCAAGGCCCACGTCCCGCTGGCGGAAATCCAGAAGTACGCCACCATTCTGCGCTCCATGACCAGCGGCCGGGGGGCGTTTAGAAAGAAATTCTCCCACTACGCGGAGCTGCCAGGCGAAGTCGCCCACAAAATCATTCAGGAGTACGAGGAACGAAAAGCGCAGGGGGAGAAGTAACGAAAAAAAGCTTGTGAAGCTGAGTCTCGCTCCGTACATTTCCGTAGTTCGACAGGGTTCCGGATCCGTAGAAGGAGGGATGTTCCAGGACAGCGTGGCAGGACCACAGGGAGTTCTGAATGGGGCATAAGTTGCCGAGTTTGAGACTTCCTATTGTGCGATACTATACCGTTCATCTGCATGTGCAGACGAGGGTGCCGTCGTCGTTCAATGGGAATTTGTATGTTAATTTCGCCCAGACGGAATACTCGCAGTTGATCCTCTCGGAACTCTTCCTCGACAGGAGCGCCGGAGCCAAGAAAACCCACCGGATCAACGCACGATCCCACATTAATCTCAACGACTTCGAGACCATCGACAAGTTCACGATCGAACTGGATCAGCAGTCGTACATCGAATGTGTGATCCTTGAATACCAGAAGCTCCCGGGCGACTTGATCCTCGCCGATTTGAGCGAGGAACTCATCGAAATTTTCGAACTCGCCTATCTGTTCCTCAAGGGAGCGATCTTCCCCGGCATCCACAAACTCCAGATGTTGATCGAAGCCGGCCTTGCGTCCGTCGTGCCGTTGAGGGAACTCCTCTCCCGGACGCTGCCGGACAAGCTGAAAATAAATATTCTAGCGGAGTACCAGTTGATGAACTTCGATGAGAAGCCGGACGACTTCATCGATTTCAATCTGATCTGGTTTCTGGGCAAAATGGACCTGCCGAGTGTCGAAAAGTACATGCAGGAGGAGGGCCTGAGCATCGAGCAGGGAGACGACCTGGACGATGAAGGCGGGGAGTACGAGGAGGAAGACGAGGACGACGAGGACTACGAATCGTTCGGCCCCCTCCGCAGCGAGGAGGGAGAATCCGACGCGAGTAACACGGAACCGTCCGGACGGCCGGCCAACGCGGAATACGAACGTATGATCAAAGTAGAGTTCGAAAACGAACTCAAGCGGTTCTACCTGGATGAACAGAAATTCTTCACGCGCGTCGTCGGCCTTCGCCATTACGACGTGAACATGGGCGAGCTGGGGGAGGGTACGCGCGTACTGCTCACACCGGAGCCCGACAATCCGCACGATCTCTACGCCGTGGCCGTGCGCACGCGCGAGGGCAGCATGATAGGCTATCTCAAGAAGGAACTCTCGGAGATCATCTATCCGGAGATACGCCGGGGCATTCTGTTTCGTGCGACCGTGGTCAAAGTGCTTCCGGAGGTCGTGGACAGCAACTCGCGCGTGCATCTGCTGATCGAAAAGATCACCTATCATTTCAACTGATCCCGACCCATGAAGGAGGTACTGGAAGCCGCCTGGCGTCAGGGGTGTGACGCGGTGTCCGAAGGCCGCGTTGCCGATTACATCCCCGCCCTCGCATCCATGCCCTCGCACTATCTTGCCGCGTGTATCCATCCGGTCCACGGCGATCCCGTCACGGTCGGCGATGCCGAAGTTCCTTTCTCGCTCCAGAGCATTTCCAAGATCTTCAGCCTGACGCGGGTCTTGAACGTGCGCGGCGTGGATGCCGTTCTGCGAACCGTCGGCATGGAACCGAGCGGTAATCCCTTCTATTCGCTGGTGCAATTGGAGTACGAAAACGGAAAGCCGCGCAATCCGTTGATCAACGCGGGCGCGATCGCGCTGACCGCACTGCTGCCCGGCGCCACGGGGGAACAGAAATGTGCCGACTTGCTGGAATTCCTGCGTTCGCTTACGGGCGGGGACGGCTTGAGGATGAACGAAGCGGTGTACCGCTCGGAAGCCGACACGAGCCATCGCAATCGTGCCGTGGGTCATTTCATGAAACACTTCGGCCTCATTGAGGGAGACGTGGCCGAAGCGGTGGACGGCTACTTCCGGCAGTGCTCCATCGAGGTTGACTGCCGCACGCTGGCCCGGATGGGATTGTTCCTGGCCAACCACGGCGTCGACCCCGTGGCCGGGACGACAGTCGCGGAACCCGAGAGCGCCCGGTTTGTCAATGCGGAGATGATGATGTGCGGTTTGTACGATGCGTCGGGAGAATTCGCCTGCCGCGTAGGACTTCCGGCCAAGAGCGGTGTAGGCGGCGGTATTCTGGCCGTAGTGCCGGGGCGTATGACGATCGCCGTCTTCGGTCCCGCGCTGGATGCGAAAGGAAACAGCGCCGGAGGCCTCCGATTACTCGAGCACTTCTCGAACGCCCTGAACCTTTCCCTCTTTGCGTAGCCGTCGTGGAGTTCTTGTCCATCGGAGGAGGCAAGCTCATCGGCGCCAATTCCCATTACCTGTGCATCGACGACATCCACGTATTGCTGGATACGGGCATCCATCCGCGGGAGGAAGGATACGCAAGCCTTCCGTCTTTTGATCTGCTCGGCGATCGCAGCATGGATGCGCTATTCATATCACACTGTCATCAGGATCACCTGGGAGCACTGCCGCTGTCCATCCGGAACCACCCTCACGCCAGGGTCTTCATGACCTATGCTTCCAGTTATCTGTACGCGATCGTGCTCCACAATACGGTGACTGTGATGAACCTTCTGCGTGAAGAGAAAGGGATTCGGGAATACCCGTTGTTCACGCACGACGACGTGGATGTCATCGACTACGTCGTACAGGGCATGAAATTCGACAGGCCTTTCCTCGTGTACGGTCACGAGCAGAAGGCTCACGCGCTGGAATGTCGGTGGTTGCCCGCCGGGCACACGCTCGGAGCGGGTGGACTCCTGCTGAAAGGTCGGGAGGGTACGGTGTTTTACACCGGCGACACATGCACGAGATCGCAGTTTCTCCTATGCGGGGCCAAATACCCCGACGAGCGTGTGGACGTGCTTCTGATGGAATGCACGCTCGGAGGGCGTGACGAGGCCGCACGGAGGAAGTCGGAAGTAGACCGTCTGGCGAGGATCATTTCGGACACGTCGGACCGCGGAGGCTCGGTGTTGATACCCGCATTCGCTCTCGGAAAGACGCAGGAGATGCTCTGGCTCGTGCATCGTCTGAAGACCCGTCGCCAGATACCGCCGGTCGACGTGTACGTTACTGGCCTGGGCCGGATGATCACGCGGATGTACGATCTGACGGTGGAATGGGGCCACCGCGTCGATGAGGACTTCCTGTTCGAGAATGTCGATTATGCCGTGATGGATACTCGAAAACTGGGGGAAAGAGGCCTGTGGCTGAAGAGACCATCGGTGATCGTTGCCAGTTCCGGAATGATGATGGAGAACACGCCGTCTTATGTACTTGCGCGCAGAATGATACCGGAGGAACGCCATACCATTTGCTTTGTCGGCTACACCAGTCCGGATTCCCCCTCCGGAGTACTTGCGGAGAGTCAGCTCGGTGATTCGGTCGGTATCTACGGTGAGCCGCTGACCCGGTTGTGCCGTGTCGAGAAACTGGCTTTCAGCGGCCATTCCTCACGCGAGGACCTGGCGCAGCTTGTGCGGAACCTGCGACCGCTGAAAGTGATCTTGCTGCACGGCGGGTCGGAACAAGCCCTGGAATGGATGACGAACAGGATCCATCAGATCGACTATCGAATGGACGTCCTGATGCCGTCGGTCGGGGACTGTATTCAATT
>JBBIJR010000031.1:0-11655 GCA_037445875.1 Bacteroidota bacterium
GGTCTGCTGAAAGTGGAGATGGGAACTGAAGATGATCAAGGGGACGCGCTGGGTGAGAGCATGATTCATTCGCGTTTGCAGCTCGAGATACTGTTCCTCCGCCATGCCCGCGGCCCGTTCAGCCAACTCCCTCATTTCCGGGTAGTAGTAGATGTCAAAATGGTCGGTCGTGAGGATCTTCCACGCAAACCGCGTGTAATTGACTTTGTTCGTGCCAAAGTAGTTGGAGTAGTACTGAGCCGATGCGGAAGATACCGTTACGGCCAATAGTCCAAGGCAGCCGGCAGCGGCGCTGATAAGATGCTTCACCGACAGGTCTTTGTTAAAACGTGATCCAGTATGTACCGGGATGCCCGTGCCGTGCGTGTTCCATACCAGCAGAAGTACGAACCGTCCACCAGCAGGACATCCACGCGGCGGTCTTCCTGCAGACCGGCGAATTCCTTCAGATGTTCTTGTCGGAACCGATAGGGTTCGTCAGGCAGCAAGATGAGGTCTGGCGACGCAGCAGCCATATCGTCCATCGTCACTACGGGATATCGGTCCGGCCATGATCCGAACAGGTTTTCCATCCCGTGCACATGCAGAATGTCGTGGATGAAGGTGTCCGCGTTGATTGTCATCCACGGATTTCTCCAAATCAAGTATACCGTACGCCATTGCGAGTCACCGTGCGTACAGCGCCGTCTCGCCGCCGCGCTTGCGATCGACTGGCTGTATGCCGCCGTACGCTCTTCAACCTCGAAGACGCGGCCCAACTGATCGAGCAACGCGGCCGCATCTGCGAGGCTGCGCGGATACGTTACCCACGTCCGATACCGTCGTGAGAATTCCAGGATGTGTTCCGGCTTGTTTTCTTCACGATTGACGATCACAAGGTCCGGCTCGAGTCGCTCCACGGAGTTGAAATCGGGATCTTTTTGACCCCCCACTCTCGGCAGCGCAGCGACCTTGTCGGCGGGCCGCGTACAAAACCGGGTCACTCCGACGACGCGTTCACCCAAGCCGAGATCAAACAGCGATTCTGTAATGCTGGGAACAAACGAGATCACGCGCCGGGGCGGATCGGTGAATTCCACCGTGCGCCCTGCGTCATCCTTCAAACGCAACATGCATCCGGCTTTGCCACTTAGGTACGACTTTCAAAGATAGAATGAATGAAGGCGTGAATCAACAGAATAATGGGACACCGAACGAACTTGCAATTGCGTTGTTTCCCGGCTATCTTGACTCCGTCTCATCAAGGGAACGGTTCAGAAGGATCGTCCATGCGGTCAATGTTCTTACTGTGGGCCGGACTCACGGCCCCCCTATCGTTCGCACAGACCCGGTTTGATGACAACTTTGAGGACGGCTGTTTGCGCTTCGACTATTTTCACGGTCTGGATCGGAGCCAGCATGTCGTCATTCCGGATGCGATCGTCTACGAGCCCTTGTACGGAGGGAGCCGGGAAGTCCTGATCAACCCGTTCAATATGGGCAGCGTTCGATACTTCGTCTTAGATTCGGCAGCGGGTGACACACTGTATGGGGATGCCTACAGCAGCATGTTTGACGAATGGCGGAGTACTCAAGCTGCTCGGCGTGGCGAGCGAAAGGTCTATCACGAGTCCATACGCATGCCCTGTCCTCGCCGGCCCATCAGACTCGTTATTGAGAACCGCTCCGAGGACGGCAGTTTTCAGAGGATCTACGAATCGTACATCAACCCCCTCGACATAGCCATTCTTCGGGACACCGTTTCCGGGGCGTGGGAAGCCGGATCCATCCGCCGTTCAGGTCCCCCGCAGGACAAGATCGACGTCGTGTTTCTCGCCGAAGGATACCGCGTCCAGGAACTGGACAAATTCAAGAAAGATGCCGAGCGCTTGACCGATTTCCTTTTGGGGGCAGAACCGTTCCAGTCGCACTCAGACCGGTTTAATTTCTGGTACGTCGCCACGCCGTCCGAGGAATCGGGAACGGATGAACCCGACAAAGGCATTTACAGAAATACGTTCTTCCATAGTTCCTTCAACACGTTCAACGTGGCCCGGTACATCACCTCATCCGCGAACAGATTGATGAGGACGGCGGCATCAAAAGTTCCGTATGACCATATCGTCGTCCTCACCAATTCCGGGCGATACGGAGGCGGAGGTTTCTACAACCTCTACTCTCTCTTCTGTGCGGACATGCCGTACCTGCGGGATGTCTTCGTGCACGAATTCGGCCACCAGTTCGGCGGTCTGGCAGATGAGTATGACGGCGATTTTACGGATGGATACTACAATCTGGAGGTCGAACCGTGGGAGGCCAACATTACAACGGCGACGCAGCGAAGGGCCGTCAAGTGGAGGTCGATGATTGATGATGCCATGCCCGTGCCCACCCCGGCCGATGTACGATATGCCGGCCGTGTCGGACTCTTTGAGGGAGCCGGATACTCGACCAGGGGTATCTTTCGTTCCGAGCTGTATTGCATCATGCGCAGTTTTGAGGTCAGGGAATTCTGCGCGGTTTGTCGAGGACACGTACGCAACGTCATCCTGACTCTGACACGCTGAAATCAGGAAGTCCGCATGAACCTTCGATCCAGTTCATCGAGTGACAGCTGGATAATGACGGGACGGCCGTGAGGACAGACATAGGGAAAGCGGGTTGCAAACAACTGGTCGATGAGCCCGTTCATCTCTTCCACGGTTAGCGGATCCCCTGATTTGACGGCCGATTTGCACGCAAACGACTTGGCGAGATTGTCTCTCGGATCAAGGCTCGCATTTTCATTCTGCCGGTAGTTTGCGATCATCTCCGCCAGAATTCTCTGTTCGTTGCCCAGTCGCACGTCAGCGGGTACTGCCTCGACTACAACCGTGCGGCTTCCGAATACCTTCACAACAAAGCCCAGTTTCTCCACCAGCGGCAGGAGTTGCTCGACTACCGCAAATTCCTCCCCCGTGAATTCTATCGTTTGTGGAAACAACAGCTGTTGGGAAAAGATGGGATTACGCTCAAACGCGTCCAGAGCCCGTTCGTAGAGGATTCGTTCATGAGCCACGTGCTGATCGATGATGGCCAGCCCGCTCTTGATCTGAGAGACGATGTACCGGTTGTGCAGCTGCCAGACCAGACTGGTCGGTGATACAACCGGGGCCGCCAGCAACTGCCGCTGAATGGCCCGTCGAGCCTCTTCCGGCGATAGAGGAAGGGGAGAGTCGTTGTTGAATGGGGACAAGCCCTCATCTGCCGGGGTACCGACTGACAGTACCGGAGCCACTCGCTCCGTTTGAAACGCAAGCGCGGCCTGGAGTCCGGAGGTCTCGGCTGCGCCGATCCGATTGGGCTCCGGCGTCAGTTGGGGAATCAACGCATCGGTATTCATGGAATCCACAACGGCGTGGTAAACGGTACGGTAGACCTGCTGGTCGTCCCGGAATTTCACCTCGGCCTTTGTGGGATGGACATTCACGTCGAAATCCGAGACGTCCCAGTCGAGAAAGAGAACGTAGAACGGCCGGTCTCCTTTCGGAATCGAATGGCCATATGCACCAAACACGGCCGACTGGACCGTTCGGCTGAAAATCGGCCTCCGGTTCAGATACAAGAACTGTTCCCCTTGTGTCTTAAGAGAAAACGTCGGGCGGCTCACGTAACCGCTCACGCGCTCCCGGTCCACCTCCAGTGTATGGGCCATGGTTTCCCTACCTATGACCTTCTCCAAACGCCCCGCAAGGTCGGCCTTACGCAATTGAAAGACCCGGTCGTCCTCGTGGATCAGCGTAAACTCGACGTCGGGAAACGCAATGGCAAACTTCTTGATGATGGATGCGGCGTGGCGAAACTCCGTGTTGTGGGTTTTCAGAAACTGTCGCCGTGCCGGCACATTGTAGAACAAATTCTTAACCGTCACGGTTGTCCCCGGCAATCCTGCTTCTTTGGTAGTCTCGGCCACGTGCCCGCCGTGAACCCTGACTACGGTCGCCATCGTATCGTCTTTCATGCGTGTCTTGATTTCCAGATCCGAAACCGCCGCCACACTGGCGATCGCTTCTCCGCGAAACCCAAAGCTGCGAACCGCCTGCAAGTCCTCCCAGCGTGAGATCTTGCTCGTGGCATGGCGCTCCAGGCATAGAGCGGCATCGGATTCACTCATGCCTATGCCGTTGTCAATCACCTGAATGAGACTCTTTCCTCCGGAGCGAATGGTAATGACGAGATCGTCCGCTCCGGCATCCAGCGCATTCTCAATCAGTTCCTTCACAACGGACGCCGGCCGCTCAACCACCTCGCCGGCGGCGATCTTGTTGACGACCTGTTCAGGAAGTATTTTGATCGTCGTGGCCATTCTACGCTGGGGCCTTTTCGGCCGCGTACAGCATGGACGAACCGGAGCCGCCACGAGCACCCATGAGCAGCGAGCGCCCAATCGTCCACGGTGCCCGGCAGACGGCGGCGGGTATGGACAGCCAGCCGCGTTTACCGACGACCGCGATTTCGCTCATGAAAACATTGAAAAAGGCATCCAAAGGCATCTGCCGCCGGTCCACGATCCGAAAGCCGCACTGATTTAAGACGCTTTGCATCGTCGTCGGGGTGAAATGATAGAGGTGTCTGGGCGGATCCAACGCAATCCAATCCGGGCCGTACACGCCAGCGTCGTAGGATCCGACGTTCGGAACCGCAACTAACAGGAGGCCATCAGGCTTCAAGCGTCGCTGAAGCAATCGCAGTGCTCCCAAAGGTTCATGCAAGTGTTCAAGCACGTGCCACAGGGTAATCACATCCCACTCCGGCGACAGGACTTCGAGGGACCTTTCGGAAATCGGACCGGTGTATACCTGGTCTTCCAGCAATCGCCGGGCAAACGTCGATGCCTGCTCAGAGGGCTCCAGTCCGAACGTCCTCCATCCTGCCCTTTTCATCTCGAGCAGGAATTCTCCTGTACCGCATCCCACGTCCAGGATCGACCCGACGGCGTGGAGTTTCTCGATCCTGCGTCTTTTCCATCGAACGGATAGTCGCCGTGCGGAGGTGTAGGCCAAGTGAAAGGCTCCCCCGCCGTGTCCGGAGCTCATAAACGGACTGTACGAGTCCGCCGCGTAATACACCCCCGCAGCATCGGAAGTCGGCCTTGGGCGCAGGTAAAGCAAACCGCATCCCATGCAGCGAACCGTTGCATACGATGCCAGCCCGTCCGCATGCTCGAAGATCCTCTCGCAGACGTTCGAGCCGCACGACGGGCACGCCGTTTCCTCCAGTGCAATTTTCGCCACGCGCGCGGGAAGTTCGGATATCATGAGACAGAATAAACACCACCGTCTGAGACGGCGGTTTTTCATGGTGAAATAAAAAAGATCATTTGAGGCCGCTCAAATGATCTGTGGGTTGAAAGAAGACTTGTCCGGCAGCCTGGAATCAGGACCCTTTTAGAGAGCTGTAGTCCACCTCGTACTTCGACGCGCACTTCGCCTGAATCAACGTGCCTTCGAAGGTGCCGTCCTCGCGTATGCGTCCGTCGATTACGGCCTCACACTCGTCCTTGAACGTATCGGGAACCGGGTCCTTACCCACATATGTCACGGGAATCGTGGCGCCGTTGCGAGTCAGCAGGAACTCCAAGCGCTCACCGCTACGCTTGATGCTTCCGGCAACCACATTGCCGTGAACTTTGAGTCGTTTTCCGTAGGCGTCTTCTCCCATGACTTTCAGTTCATCTACGAACTTGTAGTACGACTTGCCCTCGTTGAATCCGCTGTAGCTCAAGAATCCCAGCGTCGTGAGCACTATGACGACACCGATGGCTATCTTGACGTTTCTTGATTGCATCGAAGCTCCTTTGCTGCGTGCAATTTAGGCGTTTCTATTCGAAAATCCAGCATTTTTTGCATCTGCCCGCGCAATGGGTCGACTGAGGCAAACTGCCGTGACCATGTCTCCGGTTACGTTCACCACCGTCCGCCCCATGTCCAGCAATCGGTCAACACCCAGGATAATTCCGATGCCCTCCGCCGGGACACCAACGGTCTGCATAACCAGAACGATCAACGGCAACGACCCGCCCGGGACACCCGCGGTTCCAATCGCCGTCAGGACGGTCATAACGATGATAACGGCCTGTTGAAGAAGACTAATCTCTATGCCAAATATCTCCGCAATGAACAATACCGTCATGCCTTCATACAAAGCCGTTCCGTTCATGTTGATGGTTGCACCGAGAGGAATGACGAAACCCGCAATGGGTGCAGGCACATTCAGATCGTCCCGGGTGACCTTCAAAGTCGTGGGCAGTGTGGCATTACTGGAACTGGTCGAAAACGCCGTGATCATGACCGGGCGTGCGGCCTTGAAGAAGCGGACCGGACTGAACCGGGCCACGAGGGCTAAGAAACCGGAGTACACAACCACGGTATGGATCGTGTAGCCCGCAAAGACCAGCAGGACGTACAAGCCAAGCGGTTTCAACATCGAGAATCCAAAACGGGCCCCGATCCCGAACACCAAACATGCGACAGCCACCGGCGCTAACCGCATGGCCAGATCCACGACGGAGACGGCGAAGGCATTCAGACCTGTCAAGGCGCGCTCGAGGGAGCCGCGGACCGGCCCGGGCATTTTCATCAACATCCCACCGAACAGGAGTGAGACCATGATGATGGGCAGCATCTGCATATCCACCACGGCGCGTAGAATATTGCGCGGCAGGACCATTTCCACAAACGTCATGACCGTGAAGGCGATCTCCCGGCTTTTTTCGATCACCTGATGCGTGCCGCCACCGTACCACTCCATCAACTGGACCTGCATGGCCGGGTCGAAGTTTCGGCCGGGCTCAAAAACTCTAATGAGGAACATACCGATCAGCACGGCGACAACCGTCAGAAGCACGAAGAATGCGAGCGTTCGAGACCCGAGATGCCCCACCGTCCGCAAGTCTCCCAGATTGGATACGCCGAGCGCCAGTGAGGCTGTGACCAGCGGCACAACGGCCAGGAAAAGCAGGCGTAAGAAGATCTGTCCGATGGGATCCGTCGCGTTCGCGATCACGAACTCGAGAGCGCCATGATACCTGCTGGACTCACCAAGTACCAGGTTGGTGACGATCCCGGCGAGCAGGCCGGTGGCGAGTCCAAGCATGATTTTGGTATGGAGTTTCATGGAGGTCAAGGCGGAGGTATTTGGAGGAATTCCCCTCTAAAGTCCATAGTACCCGACCGGTACAAAAAAAGCAGGAGCACGGCTCCTGCTTCTCTAGCGCCGATGCCGGTTGCCACGATCATTCCGTCGTGAACGACGAAGACTGGAGAATACCGCCCGAAGGACCGACGACCTCCACTTTCCATTCACCCTTGTTCCCGTAGATCGTCTTGTACGAATACGTTCGCATGGAATTGTACTTCAATTCGAGGGGGACTTCGCCGGCCGGACTGCCGTTCAAATACCATTTCACCGTGATGGATTTTCCTTCTCCTCCGGTAACCTTGAGCCAGCAATAGACCTTTTCCGTCGAAGCCGGAAAGGAGGTTCCCTCTCCCACGATTTCCATATTCTCGACCCCGGTACCGAACCTCAGATCGACGATCTTGGGATCGCCCTCGGCGCCGCCTTCGATCTTCGTCGTTTCTCCCCCACCTCCCGCAGTTCCCTCGACCGTGAACTGTCCCGAGTGAACCACTGTTCCGGCATCATCCACCACATCCACGCGCCATGCCCCCGAGTTACCGAAAATAGATTTGTAGGAATAAGTCCGCATGCTGTTATAGGTGATCTCCAGCGGGACATCGGACAAGAGCTTGTCTCCGAGATACCATTTCATCTTCAGCGTCTTGCCTTGCGCGCCGGTCACTTTGACCCAGCAATAGACCTTATCCACATTGGCGGGAAACGATGCGGCCTCTCCCGTCACTTCATTAGACTCCACGCCGGTGCCGAATTTCATGGCTTCCACGGCGATTTGGGCGTCGAGACGTCCGGCGCAACACCACGCCAGAATACAAAAGGTCCCTATGATTCTCGTCATCATGCTCCACCTCGCGGTTGGTTCTTTGGATTGCACACGTATCGCATGCCGATAAGTTATACAAAGATAACCATCTATGGTCACGAATTCTACCGTTATTTCTCAAAATGGCTTGTTTTTCAGGGACCGCGGTTATATTTTAGCGCGCTTTTCACGGAGCCGTGATCTCATGCCGAAGAAGACGCTTTTCCTCCTCGATGGAATGGCATTGGCGTATCGGGCGTATTTTGCCTTCATCGCAAATCCGCTCAGAAATTCCAAAGGGGAGAATACCAGTGCCGTGTACGGCTTCACGAATACCCTGATGAAGATCCTCAGTGATGAAAAGCCCGATTACGTAGCGGTTGCTTTCGACACACCTCAGCCGACGTTTCGGCACAAGGCGTTCTCCGACTACAAAGCCACCAGGCAGAAAATGCCGGAAGACATGGTTCCGCAGCTGCCGCTTCTCAAGGAAATCGCCGTCGGGCTTGGTGTGCCGGTCATCGAAGCTCCCGGTTTTGAGGCCGACGACATCATCGGCACCCTGGCGCAACAGGCGCATCGGCACAACGTCGAGACCTACCTGGTCACCGGAGACAAGGACTTTATGCAATTGGTCGGGCACGGAGTCACGATGTACAATCCGCTGAAGAAGGGCGTGGAGAAGGAATTGATCGACTCGGACGCCGTACGCCTGCGATTCGGGGTCGGGCCAGAACACGTTACGGACGTTCTTGGACTGATGGGAGATACGGCGGACAATATCCCCGGCGTCAAGGGCATCGGCGAGAAGACGGCCGTCAAACTCATTGCCCAGTTCGGTTCCATCGGAAACTTGTATGAGCGTATCGATGAGGTGCCGGGCAAGCTGAAGGAAAAGCTGCTGCGTGACAAGGAGAACGCACTGCTTTCCAAGCAGCTGGCGACCATCGACACCAACGTCCCCGTAGAAACGAACGTGAAGGCGCTGATCCGGACCGCACCCAATGCTTCCGTTCTGGTGCCCATCATGGAACGGCTGGAGTTCAACTCGCTCATTCAACGACTGGGTCTGTCTGTCGAGGAGTCTCCGGAGGCTCCTGCCGATAGGCGATCCCCTCATCAGTACCTTTTGGTTCGCACAAAGGCAGATCTTAAGAACCTCCTCAGCAGATTGGAAAAGACGACGTTCTTGGCCATCGGAACTCAGACCACCTCGCCGGACGCTTTTCGAGCGGAGCTACTGGGGCTGGCCATTTCCTGGAAGCCCCAGACTGGATACTATGTGGCCCTCCAGGAAGAACGCGCGCGTCTGGATATGCTTGAGGGGCTCAAACCCGTTCTGGAAAACCCGTCGATTGCGAAGTTGGGACACAACATAAAGTACGACCTTCTCGTTCTGCGACAGTACGGCATCCAGCTGAGGGGCGTTGGCTTTGATACCATGATTGCGAGCCACCTGATCCATGGTGAACAGTCCGCTACCCTCGGAGCCATGGCCCAGCGTCACCTACATTGGGACCGCGCCCCGGCAGGGCTCCACGACCCGCCCCTCGAAGGCGCTGCTCCTGAGGAACTCACCGAACGCGCGTGCGAGGAGGTTGATTGCATCGTCCGGCTTAAGCCGGCCCTCAGTACCATCCTGACGGAAAACCGGAGCGAACAACTGTTCACGACCATCGAACTGCCACTGGTTGAAGTGCTCGCAGAGATCGAACGGAATGGGGTCTGGCTTGACCTGAAGATTCTGTCCGACATGTCGCGTGAGTTCGGGGATCAGATCGATGCCCTGGAAAAACGTATTTTCAAAGAGGCCGGAACCGAATTCAACATGAACTCCCCTCAGCAGTTGGGGGAGATCCTCTTCGACAAGATGCAAATCCACAAAGTGGCTGGCATCGACAGACCCAAGCGCACCGGCAAGACCGGCCAATACGCCACGGACGTTAAGATTCTCGAGCAGTACCGAAGCTTGCCTATCATAGATGCCATTCTCGCGTTCCGGCAGCTGTCCAAATTGAAATCGACTTACGTGGATGGATTACCTCCTCTCATCCATCCGGCAACGGGCCGCATCCACAGCACATTCAGCCAGACCGTGGCGTCCACCGGGCGGTTGTCGTCCAGCAATCCCAACTTCCAGAACATACCGATACGGACCGACCTGGGAAAAGAAATCCGCAAGGCGTTCAGAGCACAGGAAAAGGGGTGGTGTCTTCTTTCTGCGGACTATTCCCAAATCGAACTGCGAGTCATGGCTCATATGTCCGGAGACGAGGGCCTGATCGAGGCATTCGCGCAGGACGCAGACATCCACACAAGTACGGCGATGAAAGTCTTCAACGTTTCGGACAGTCGCGTAACGCCCGACCTGCGCCGAAAAGCCAAGGACATCAACTTCGGAATCATGTACGGCATATCCCCTTTCGGGCTTGCCAGCCGCATAGGCCTGAATCAGGCGGAAGCCCGTGAGTTCATCGCCAATTACTTTGCAACGTTCCCGCGGGTTAAGGCTTTTATCGAACGGACCATCGAGGAGGGTAGGAAGAACGGCTACGTCCAGACGTTGTTTGGACGGCGCCGCTATCTGCCCGACCTTCAGAGCAAGAACTACACCGTACGCCAGATGGCCGAACGTGCGGCCACGAATACACCGATACAGGGTACGGCCGCGGAGCTCATCAAGATCGCCATGATCAACATCCACAACCGCCTCCGCCGAAGCCGTTTGGCGGCACGAATGATCCTCCAGGTGCACGACGAACTCGTGTTTGAGGTCCGCAGGGATGACGCCGCGGCCCTGAAATCCATTGTCCAGTCTGAAATGGCGGAAGCCGCCGATCTCAAAGTTTCACTGAAAGTGGACGTGGGAATCGGCGACAACTGGTTGGAAACGAAGTAGCCATGAAGCGACAAAAAAGGAGTGTACATGCCTAACGATGCTAAGTCAACGAATGCGGGTTTGTCGAGTCGAACAAGAGTCTGGGTTCTGGCCGCCGTCGCGGTCGTAGGTTTGGTCCTGGTTTACGCTTTCGCTTCCAGGAATGATCGGTACAGAGGCGTGCCGAAGAGAGCGCTCCGCTATCTTCAGGAGGGCGATGCGTTGCTGGAGAAGGACTCCCTCGATGCCGCGCTTGAAGCTTATTACCGTGCCATGGACCTTGAGCCCACATTGGGAGAAATCCCGGCCAAAATGGCAGAGGCATACTACCGGGCCGGCATGGTCCACAAGTCGCGGCGCAACGAGCAACTCAAGCAAGCGATGTTCGATCAAGCAACGCAGTTTGCCCACGATGCGCTGGAGCGCAATCCCGCCGAAGGCCGCGCGTATTACGTCCTCGGCGCTCTGCAGATGGACAAAACGCATCTGGACAGCGCATTTCTTTTTCTGGCCCTCGCGGACTCCCTCGGCCTGCATACATTCGATTTTCACACGTTGGCGGGCTATCTGTACAACGAGCGGGAGATGGTCGCAAAAACGCTGGAACATTATCTGAAGGCGTACGAACTGCGTCCCGAGGACCCCAGAACCCTTTACAACATCGGTGAAATCTATTTTCGTGTCGGCAACTACTCGCAGTCCCTTCGCTACTTCTCCGAGTTGGTCAGGGTCGAGCCTAGGGACCCCGGCAACCAGGCAAATTATGCGGCTGCGCTATGGAAGAACGGGGACATCGATCACGCAAAGGACGTCATCA
>JBBIJR010000031.1:11697-36095 GCA_037445875.1 Bacteroidota bacterium
TTCCAGCGCTATAACGCGGTGGCCTGGGTGTTGATTGACAAGGAGCTCGATCCGGCATGGGGCGTACGCCTGGCACAGGCCGCCGAGGCCATGAAGCCGGACAACATCGAATCCCAGGACGTACTCGGGTGGGGCTATTACGTCACGGGTGACTACGCGCGTGCGGTGGAATACCTGAACAAGTCCATGAGGAAACGCCCATCCCCTGAAGTGCGGAGGCGATTGAAGATGGCCAAAGAAAGATTGGATGCGAACACGAACCCCTGATTACGATGATTTCTTCTGCAGCGATTCGAGCGCGCGCAGACGTTTTCGGGCGTCGGTGGCATGAATGCTCCTCGGGAAGCGAACCAGGAGTTCCTTGTACGCTTCGATGGCTTTTGGTCCCTCATGAAGATGTTCCTGGTAGAGGCGGCCAATGGTAAGGAGCGAGAGGTCCCCCAGAGGACTCTTCGGGTATCGTTGCATCAACAATCGAAGTGTTTCGGCGGCCTCCTCGAACCTCTGCTGATCGGCAAGGGCCAGACTCGACTGGTAAAGTGCATCGTCCGCCAGAGGTGATTCGGGGTTCCTGGCAAGCAACTCCGCAAACATCGACAAAGCTTGAGAGGCCCGTCGTTGCCTTCTCAGGAGCGCACCCCGGCTGTACCAGGCCAGCGCTGCCGTGTCTTTACGAGCCTCTTCGAGTAACAGAACATACGCCAGCGCGTCGTTGACGAATAGTCCGTCGCGCACGGAAGCGAGCCTGTTCATCAGGCCTCGAGAGCTGTCAAAATGGCCCTCATAGAAGGCGAGTTCGGCCATGTAGAACGACGCACGGTCTCTGGTCGGCCCATCCGTGCCCTGCTGACGGATGCCTGCAAAGAGCTCCTCCGCTGCCTTTCTTTTGTTCTGGATCAACAAGCACTCACCGATCCGGAAGGCAGCTTCCCATCGAAATTCCGTGGACGGATATTCTGAGGCGACCTTCCGGTAGCTCTCCAGCGCCTCATCGACGTCCCCAAATCGCATCAGGTACAGCTCGCCCAGCCGAAAACGGCTCTCAGCACTCCACGAGGTCGAAGGATAGTTGCCGATCATCGAGCGGTAAGCACCGACGGCGCCGCTGAAGATCCGGCTTTCTCTGGCCTGTCCGGTGGAATCTTCCGGCCCCTTGCCGCTCGCGGCACCTTCGGCGGCCAGATACTCAAGACACCGGGCGACGCCCATTTCCGCCTGCGGCGCCCGTGCATACAATTGCAGAAAGTGACGGTACGCCCGGAGTGCAACATCGTACCGATTGCTCTCAAAAGACAACTGTGCAAACCTCAGTACGTCCACGCCGTTTTTCCCGCCCAGTTCGTCCGCCAGCTTGCTTTGCTCAAAAGCAAGATCGTGCCGGCCGCCGCGGGTGTAAACCTCCATCAGCAGCCGCCGCACATTGACGTCCTTCGGCAGGGCGCTGAGTTCATGAATCAACGCCTCCGCAATCCGGGCACACGCCGAGTCGTCTTCGGCGGTCTGCAATACCTGGGTCCTGACGTATTCATACCTCGAGCGATCCTGTAGGTAGTATCGAAGGTATTCCAACGTGGAGCGGTAGTAGTCCCCGCGGTAGACGTACAGGCTGGCCAGCTCGAGTGTGAAGGCGGCCGGATCCTTCAGCGCCGAACGGGCGCCCCGGTAGAGCGATTCGAGATCCTCCAGCCACCGATTCTCCAGCATCATGGCCGCCACGACCCGGTAACTGGTCAACGATCCGGGATCGATGGCCACTGCCCGATCTACCGACCGCCGTGCTGCAGGAAGGTCACTGAGCCGATAGTATGCGTCCGCCAGCTCGGCCCACAGGGACACATTCAATGAATCATGGGCAATCTGGCGGCGGATGAGGGGGACGCGCTTTTCGTTCACTCCGAGGACACGGTAGACGCCCTTGAGTTTCGTTACAACGACGGCGTTGGTACTGTCCTCGCGATAGAGCCGTTCGTAGATACCCATGGCCTTCTCGTACGCACCGTCCTCTTCGTAGGCCCTGGCCAGAGAAAGAGGTGATTCCCCTTGAGCCCACACCCCTCGGCCTCCTGCAAGAAAGAGGCACGTTGCCAACAGCCATGTGCAAATGTGGTTGTCTATTCGATCACCTCCACGGTGACCTTGCCTATCCCGGCATTGACGCGCAGGTCCAGGAACGGCTTCGACTCGTCGTAGTTCTGCGACGCGTAGCTCCGGCCGATCCGGCGGTCAAAGTGTCCCTCCTGCAGCGTCACCGACGAAAAAAAGGTATCCTCAATCTGAATCTTCACCGGCAGGTTCTTCGGCAGAAGAATCAACACCCGGCCGACACCGACCTCCACGTGTGCCCGGGAATAGTCGGACAGATAGCCGGAAAAGTCCAGCACATAAGAACCCACACCGCCTTCGAATTCCAGCCGATCAAAGTTGGCATTGCACAAGCCGCTGGCGTTCAGCTTGGACACTCCGGCCTCGATTCGAAGCTTATTGATGCGATCGCGATTCTGAGACGAAAACGAGACGTTCGACTTGCTCGCACCCAGCGTCAGGGTCAGGTCTTTGATTCGAAGGTTATTGAAATCAAAATCGCTCTTGGATGCCCCCAATTCGATGTTGAGCGAGAGGGGGATCTTGTCCGTCAACTCGAACTGCCATTGCTGCTCGTCAAAGTCGGCAAAGTGAATCGATGATTCTTCGAGCCAGCCTACCCGGAGAAAACCGGTCGTCCCGCTCTTCTGATATTCAAGCCGCGCGGACTTCTCCGTGCCGGGAACGGACCGGGTAAGCCTGCAAAGCACGTCCTCGGAGGCCCGCTGAAGTCTGAGGCTGCCCGCCGCAAACTCGACCTTGACCTTCAATTCTTTTTCATCGGTGCGCTCCACCTTCTGCACATCGGACTGCCCGGTAAGTCGGGCAGTGCCCACCAGGCAAAGGCAAACGCCGTATGTCACGAGTCGATTCAAGCTATACACCCTTGTCGATCTTGCCTTTCAGGAATTTATTCAACATTTCACGTGCCCGGAAAAGCCGCGCTTTCACGGTCCCGATCGGGATCTTGAGCATGCCGGCGATTTCATCGTAGGAGAGTTCGTCGGAGTGCCGGAGGAGGATCACGCGCCGATATTTCTCAGGGAGTTGATCGATCGCCTCCTGAATGATGGAGCTGCGCTCGCGGCGAATCATGTCGCGGTCGGGATAGTACGTGAGATCGGGCAGCTCAATACGGTATTCGGAATCCTTATAAGAAACGGGAGAATCGATCGAAAGCATATTCAGTTTCTTTTTCCTGAGATGGTCGATACAGTTGTTCGTCGCAATTTTGTACAACCACGTGGAGAATGCATATTCAAAATTAAAGTTCCTGAGCGACGTGAACGCCTTCATGAACGCCTCCTGCACCAGGTCTTCTGCTTCCGAGCGGGAATGCACCATGCGGTACATCAGACTGAAAATCTGGGATTGGTAGCGATTCATCAACTGATCATACGCCTTCTGGTCTCCCTGGATGGCACGTTTGATGGTAGCAAAGTCTTCTTTCTTCTGCCGGTCCCGCCTCTCGAGTAACACCCGGTGGGCTTCGGATGCATCTGCGGTTCCCTCTTCGTCCACCGAAGAATCCTCATCGTTTTTCAAAGAGCGACCGGAAGTATCGGGCAGCGGTTTGTGCATGCCGTGCTTTGATTAGTTACGTTGCGAAAACTCGATTGTTTCAGCGTGATCCGCGGCCTGCTCCAGAACCCGATGGCGGTCCAGAACGGCAAGCACCAGCGGGTGTTTATCCGGTGCGTTTCGTTCAACCCGGATTGCCCGACGTATGCGCTCGGCAGCTTCCGACAAGGCATCCGGGCGCCCCGTCAGCAACGTACACAGGGGCTCCCCTCTTGATACCTTCTGCCCGACCTTCTTGTAGAAGTGTATGCCCGCCAAAGGATCGATGTCCTCTTCTTTCGTGGCGCGACCTGCGCCCAGACCTACGCTCACCTGTCCGATGACACGGCAATCCATCGAGATCACGAACCCGTCTTCGTCCGATTCAACCGTCCTTTGGTACGGGGCAGATCCCGCTCTCACCGGTTGCTGAATCACACCGGGATCCCCACCCTGAGCCTCAACCATCTGGAGAAACCTCTGGAACGCAAGGCCGTTTTTCAGCGAGTTCTCCGCCAGGCCATAGGCTTCCTCGTACCGGAGTGCCGGATTTGCCAGCTGCTGCATGCGGGAGACCAGATCGAGGGTGAGTTCACGCACGTCGGACGGACCGCCTCCCTGCAGTACATCGATCGATTCCAGGACTTCGAGCCAGTTGCCAACCGTGAGACCGAGCGGCTCGTCCATGTTCGATACGACCGCCACCACCGATTTTCCGGCGCTTTCTCCGATGATGATCAGGTTTCGCGCCAGTTCCATGGCTTCGGGCACGGTCTTCATGAACGCGCCGCTGCCTGCTTTCACGTCCAGCACGAGGCCGTCGATACCCTCGGCGAGTTTCTTGCTCAGGATAGAAGCGCAGATCAACGGAACGGAATCCACGGTCGCGGTCACGTCGCGCAATGCATAGAGTTTCCGGTCGGCCGGCGCGATCTCGTCGGTCTGGCCGATCATACAGACACCCAACCGCTCAAGTTGGGTTTTGAACCGGTCGAGCGAGAGGGACACGTTGAAACCCGGAATGGACTCCAGCTTGTCCAGCGTTCCGCCGGTGTGACCCAGACCGCGGCCGCTGATCATGGGCACGACCAGGCCCAGGGAAGCTGCAAGAGGGGCCAGAATGAGGGATATCTTGTCTCCTACGCCTCCGGTGCTGTGCTTATCTACTTTGTAACCGGGGATGCGTGACAGGTCGGTGACTTTTCCGGAATCGCGCATAGCCACGGTAAGGGCCGTGGTTTCTCCGAACGACATTCCCTTGAAATACACCGCCATGAGTAGCGCCGACATCTGATAGTCCGGAATACCGCCATGGGTATACGTTTGAACAAGTTCCCGGATCTCGTCGGCGGTCAGTTCGCCACCGGACCGCTTCTTGAGTATCAGTTCATAGGCCGTCATGCGTCGGACACTTTCTGGAGTATGTAGTGTACCCGCTCGGATGACTCGCTTGCTGCGCCGAAGCCCAGATTGTCGTAGGACGCCACGAGGAGAAAGGGCGATTGCGCAATCAGCGCCTCCCAAAAGGTCAGGGGGTAGATCCGCTGTCTGTGGACCTCCTTGAACCAGCGGCCTTTCCGCCTAAGCATTACTTCGTTGACCTGGATCCTCTCCGAGCGGTCGTACGTAGAACGCCGAACATAGTCGTGGCGGGAATCGCGTTCGTAACGCTGATGAAAGTGTTCCAGGCTGTTCGCCTCCGTGCAAACGTCAAATATAAACAGACCGCGCGTTGTGAGCAAGCGCTGGGTGTTTTCGAGCAGTTCACGTATCTCGGCTTCGTGCAGCAGGTAGTTGACGCTGTCGTAGAGACAGAGGACGGCATCAAAAGACCGACTATCCGCAAACCGCCGCATATCGCTCACATGCAGGTTCAACTCAATCCCCTCGTGCTTCGACTTTCGCCGGGCCGCGTCGATCATGGACGGGGACGCATCCGATCCAGTTACGTCATAGCCTCTTCTGGCCAGTTCCACGGCCATGGTGCCGGTGCCGCAGGCCAGTTCGCACACACACTGTATCGACCGGCCATGCCGGTGAAATACAGAATCGACGAAATCGGCCCACCGTCCGTACTCCACGTGTTCCATCATGCCGTCGTACACCTCGGCCAGCGCCGAGTACGGCGAAGCAAGTACTTCCTTTATCATGGCCGCCCCGCAAACATAGCGAGGACGTCGGACAGCCCCGCAACGATCCGGTCTGCTTCCCCCAACTGCGCGGCAGGCAACGTCGTCGTTACGGCCACGCAGGTCATGCCGGCGCGCCTGGCCGCCCGTAGTCCGAGCGGTGCATTCTCAACGACGAGACACGCTGCGGCCGGAACATTCAGGTCCGCTGCGGCGCGCAGGAAGGGTTCCGGATCCGGCTTCGTTCGGTGAACGTCATCGGCTGTCACGATGGATCCGAAGTATCGCCTGAATTCCGCATCCACCGAGCGGTCCAGCCGATCGCGGTGCGCCCCTGTAACCAGGGCCATCGGCAGTCCACGGGAGCGCAGGAACTCCAGCAGTTCCGTGGCCCCTTCGTAGAGCCTGGGATGTGCGGTTTCAAGGTAGATCTGGTTCTTTCGAAACGCTGCTCTTCGTGCCTCGCCGATCGAGAGGCCGTGAGAATTCCCCAGCTGTTCGGAAATCGCGTACAGACTCTGACCTTCCAGGGGAGCAAATTCTTCCCATGTTATCTCCACGCCGAATTCACCGAAAGCCTCGTTCCACGAACGGTGATGATCTTCAAGGCTGCGGATCAGCACACCGTCGAAATCGAACAGGACCGCACGAACCTCCCTGCCCCATCTCCCATCTTTCATCTTCACGGGCTTCGCTCGTTGTGGTACATGCGCATCAGTTCCTGCGGATGAATCTTCTGTATGCGGTGGAGATACATGATTCTCCACGCAAGCCAGATGCTGTTGAGAATGCCTCTTTCATAGTAACGGCGGGAGGAGCACACCACGTGCGGTGTAAGATACGATACTCTGCCCGAAGCTTTCATTCGGTCCGAGAGCCAGACATCTTCCAGCAGCGGCCAGTCGGGATAACCCCCGAGCGACCGAAATATCGGTGACCGGATGAAAAGAGCGTTCGTTCCGACGCCGTTCCTGAGCAAGCGGGTTCTCACCATATTTACGGCCACGCGGTACACCCACAGGATGGGTCCTTCGCGGTCATACATTTTCACGAAACCTCCCCCCACCGTGCGGGGATCCTCCATTGCCCTCCGAATGCTTTCCACCGCATCCGCAGGTAGGACACAATCGGCATGAACAAACCACAAAACGTCACCCGAAGCTGCAGCCGCTCCCCGGTTCATCTGGCCCGCTCGTCCCCGGACACTCCCCTGATCCAGGATCCGCCATCGAGGATCGCCGGTACACCATTCGCGAAGCCGTTCTACTGTGCCATCCGTACTGCCGCCATCAACGACGATCACCTCCAGAACCTCGCGCACCCGGTTGATACGAGCAACAAAATCGGCAACGAGGTTCCGTTCATTCCGGATAGGCACAACAATGGAAACCGTCATCCCGGATGCGCTCGTTCGGCCTTCTCCACCGTTTCGACCCTCTCCCGAGAAATGCCGTGCCGAAAGGTCGGGCCTAAAAGACCCACAACCCAAATCGCGGCCCGAAGCCCATACACGCATTCATCACCGAGCGGCGCGGCGTCGCTCCCGAGAGCGCCAGCTCGGGGCGAAAGGGTCTCGGGCAACGGGATACGACAGGTCACGTTCATTCCCTCAAGGCCTTTGCGGCCAGACGGGAGTTCATGCGCTCTTTCATCCGTTCCACCCATGCATAAGGGATCGTACGACAGCCAATTGGGATATCCCCGCGACCGTGGCTGTCCGAACCCCCGCATTCAAGCAGTTCGTGCTGAGACGCAATTCGTTTGTAGTACGTGTGGGCCGGGTCGGAGACGAATGGGTGGATGGTTTCAATTCCGTCCAAGCCGGCCTTCAATATTTGATACAGGTACTTCTCGTTGAGTTGGAGTGTTGGGTGAGCCAGAAAAGCAAGGCCGTTGGCTTCGTGGATGATCCGGATCGCTTCCTCCGGCGTCACGCGAAGCTTTTCCTCGTACGCCACACCGCCGTACCCGATGTAGTCTCGAAAAACTTCACCGGTGGTTCTCGCATAACCTGCTTTCACCACGGCATCCGCAATATGCGGACGCCCTACGCTGCCGAGACCCGACTGCTCCAGCACCATCTCCATCGAGATCGGCACTCCGTACCGGTTCAATTTCGCCACCATCCGTTCGGCCCGTTCTACGCGTTCTCCTCGACAGCGTGCCAGATGCTCCAGCAACACGGCGGAATCGGTGTCGATGAAGTATCCCAGGATATGAATATCGCGGCTTTCGATCGAACTGCTGAGCTCAATCCCTGGAATCACTTCCATGCGTGCGCCGGCGCTCTCTTGCGCAGCCGAAATGCCATCAACGTTGTCGTGATCGGTGAGAGCCATTGCGCGCAACCCTTGGTCAACCGCATGTTGCACGGCCTCTGCCGGCTTGAAGTAGCCGTCCGACGCCGTCGTGTGAATGTGCAGATCAGCAGACAAGTTCTTCCCCTATGTCCTAAATGAGTTCGGCAAGACCGGGCAGGTGTTTCTTGATCCCCAGTCGAACGCCGCCCAGATTGACCTCCGGGTCGCAGACGAAAAGCAACCACTCGTTGTGCCGTCCAAGCGGGGACAGGATCAACGTGCGGTTGGTATATTCAAAGGTGATCAGCCGGACATCCTCGCCCCGGATCTCTTTTGCCAGTTTCTCGTAATATTCAAAGCCCTGGGGGATGAAATTCGGCAGCAGCGTGATATCGAGAGGCGGTTCCTGCTTTTCCCGGCCCATCGAGGCCCGCGAGAACCCTGCGTTGTCCACGATGGCGACGAATTGAACGCCCTTGATCCGGATGAACTCCTTCAGACACGTTTTGATCCGCTCAAGGCTCTCCAGCCGGGTAACTTCCTTCAGACGGGTCTTCGATTCCGGCGTAATCTCGTCCTTTCGTCGCATGCCTTCCAGCAACAGACTCTGCCATCCACGCGTAATGCTCTCCTGATCGGGCCGCTCCCCTTTCCGGAATTCGAATTTTCCGTCTTCCCACTGCAGAATTCGGTAAAACGCTTCATCGCCCATGAGGCTGCCGCATTCGGCGTGGATCACGTTGCCGTCGCTGAAGTACAGCACGCCTCGTTCGTCTCCCCGTGTCACGACGAGCGCCGCCACCATGCGGCCCAGCACATTCATCTGGATCAGGTCGGATAATTGAAAATCTGTCACCTTTCCGTCGAAACCTTTCTTTTCAAGGAGGGCCTGCTGGATTAGGTTGCGCAGTTCCTCGATCTCGAAAGGTTTCTCGATGTAGTAAAGTGACCCGCGTTCCGTAGCTTCCCGCTGCACGTCCGCGGATCCATACGCCGTCATGATGATCACCTTGGTCGTGTGGTACTTCTCCCGGATCTTCAACAGCAGGTCCAGCCCCGACATGCCGGGCATCTTGATATCGCTGACGACCAGGTCCACGGGAAGCTGGGACATCACCCCGAGTGCCTGCTCCGCGTCGTTTACGCAGATGAGTTCGTATTGATCCTTATCCTTCGAGAGGTTCTTCTGAATGCTCCACGTGAGGTCTTCTTCATCGTCAACAACAAGGACTTTTTTCTTCATGCGGTCTCCCGATCTAAGATCCGTTTGCTACATGAACCGATCCGAAACGCGGACCGGCTCGAAATCGTCGTGCAGCGGCAGCACGATGGTGAACGTCGTTCCCTTGCCCTCCTCGCTGGCCACGTATACCTCGCCGCCGTGCTCATGGACGATGCGATACACGATGGAGAGCCCGAGACCTATGCCGTTGGCCTTGGTTGTAAAGAAGGGGTCGAAAATAGACTTGAGGTTCTCGCCGGCAATTCCGCGGCCCGTGTCTGTGATCCGGACCTCCGCCATCTCCTTTTCGATTTTGTACCGGGGCGGCAGCGTTCGAGTGACAAGTTGGGCCTCGATGGTGATCCGTCCGGACTGCTCGATCGCGTCCATGGCGTTAATCAGCAGGTTGATCAACACCTGCTCGATCTGATTCTCGTCTACAAACAGGGGCGGAAGGTTCGGATCGTAGTACTCTTCGATCTGAATCCGCTCGTTTTCGCAGCGCTCCTTGAGCAGCGTCTTCACTTCTTTCACGATGCCCGGAAATCCGTAGTACTTCTTTTCCGGACGAACCGGTCGGGCATAGGAGAAGAACGCCTTTAGCAGTTCGTTGAGGCGGTTGATCTGCTTGACGATCCGTTGAACGTATTCCTGTCTTGGGTCCTTGCTTCCGATCTCCTTCTCGAGGGCCTGCGCCATGGTCTTTATCCCGGCCAGAGGATTGCGGATCTCGTGGGCGATGGCGCTCGTAACCATGCCGAGGGAAACGAGGCGGTCCATCCGGGCGATCGTGACGCGCATCTCTTTGATCTGGGTGATGTCTCGAAAGCTGATGATGTATCCCGCCATCTCGTTTCGGCTGTCGAACCGAACAGTGGTCGTATAACCCACGTAGATCGGACGTCCGTCTTTAGTGGACATCTGAACCTCCGCGTTTCCCGGCGCGTTGTCGATCTCGTCCGTCGGCCGCAGCAGGGCCCGGGCGGCTTCTTCGCCGAACAGATCGCGGACATGCCTTCCCAGCAGCTCCGAAGTGCTGTATCCAAAGATCGACTGGCTCGCCCAGTTGGCGAAAAGGATCTTGCCCGCGAAGTCGACGGTCATGAGACCCGAACTCACGTTCTGCAGAATGCTCTCGTTGAAATTTTTCAGGTCGACAAGGGCTTGTGTGGCTTCGGCAATCTCCGTTTGAAGCGTCTTGTTGAAATCCGACAGCCGGGCAAACAGCTGCATGTTTTCGATCGCCAGCGCAATCTGACCCGAAATGGTCATCAGCAGGGACAGGTCGCTGGCATCAAAACTCTCGCCGCCCTGCTTGTTTACGATATGCAAGAGACCCACGACCTTGCCCCGAACGAAGATCGGGGAACACAGGAGGGATTCCACCGGGACGCCGAGGACAACGGAGAGCGATGGAGGCAGCAATCCGTCGTTGCTCTGGCGGTGGATAATGACGGGCTTCTCGTGCGCGGCCACGTGGTCAAACAGGACCTGCTCGGCCCCGGCCGGACGGCCTTCCTGCGCATGGGAGAGCTGATCGGACAGGATCTCAAATACCCATTGCGACGCCTCGCGCGTAACCATGAAGCTGCCCTCGACGCCGAAGGCCTCCCGGATCTTGTTGACGATCTCCCGGAGGACGCCCTTCTGGTCTTTTACGGAAATCACGATCCGCGCAATCTCCGAGAGGATTCTCAATTCATCCGTCCGCTCGGCAAGCTTTCTCTTCTCCTCTTCCTTTTCCATGATGAGCGTTTCCAGCCGATCGTGAAGACTCTTGATCCGGAGCAGCGTCACCACGCGTGCCAGGAGTTCGACGCGATTGATGGGTTTGGTGATGAATTCATCCGCACCGGCTTCAATGGCCCGATTACGGGTCACATGGTCGGTCATGGACGATATGATCATGGCGGGAATATGACGTGTCCGGTCGTTTTCCTTCACGAGCCTGCAGACTTGAAAACCGTCGATCCCCATCGCATTGGACGCGATCAGCAGCAGGTCGTAGTCCAGCGTATTGATCTTGTCGATCGTCTCGTGACCGTCCTGGGCGCTTTCCACGGCGTAGCCGTGCCCGCTCAGCACAGAGCGCAAGTGCAGCTGTGCTTTGTGATCGGATTCGCAGACCAATATTTTAGGCTTTGGGTGCATGGGACCAAGGTTGCTCGTTATGAGCTAACTCCAAGGATAATATAGCACGATGGGTCATGAAATTCCAGCGACGGAAGAAGATTTTGCGGCGTGGAGGAGGGGGAAGCGACGTAGCCGGGATCAGACGAAGTCCCGCTTGAATCGATCGATATCGAGGATAACGAGCGTGTTGCCGTCCTTCTGGACGTATTTCTGCGAAATGAGCTTCTGCAGGACGCGCGATATGGTTTCTCTGCTTGTGCCGGCCATATTGGCCAGGTCCTGCTGAGTAGGCAGATTAGAGATTTCAATCTGGCTGCCTCGCGGCACGCCGATATCGTCCGCCAGCCGAAGCAGCGTGCCGGTAACTTTTCCGGCTGCATCCTTCAAGGACAGACTCTTGATCTGCGAATCGGATTTGCGCATGCGGCTGGCCAGTTCCCTGAGCAAGTTAATGGCGATCTGAGGGAACTCATGAAGGAGGCTCAGGAAATCGTCTCTGTGGATCAACAGCATTTCCGACTCTTTGATGACGGTCACGTTGGCGGATCGGGACTGGCCGTCCAGAAGGGAAAGCTCCCCGAAAAAGTCTCCCTCCCCCATCACGGCCAGAATGACCTCCTTGCCCTCTTCGCTGATGCGGGACACCTTCACCTGCCCGCTCATGAGGATGAAGAGCGTCTGCCCGATTTCTTCCTCGATGAGAATGACCTGTTCCTTGTTGTAGGAGCGCTGGTGGGCTACCGCAGCAATACGTTCAAGATCCTTTCTCGCCAGCTCGCCGAACAGCGGCACGTTCTTGAGAATCTCGATCTTATCGGTCGACACGACGGCCTCGTGGGATGCTTGAGTATCGGTGGTGCAAGTTTAACGGGTTGAAACCTCAGAATCAAGAAAAAAGCCGTGCCGTTCCTGTCCCGGGAAGGAGGCGAAACAATCCGGTACATCCGTTGACGTGCTGTCGACGACTTGGATGTCAAGACACGGATGGCGTGGCGACTGTGGCTGGCGTTTTGGGCGGAACCAGGACCCGCAATTGGCGTGGAAGTACCCTGAAGGTAAGACGGTTGGAGG
Organism: Bacteroidota bacterium; assembly: GCA_037445875.1. Lineage (GTDB taxonomy): Bacteria > CLD3 > CLD3 > SB21 > SB21 > JBBIJR01. The sequence continues at coordinate 24,195 of JBBIJR010000031.1, forward strand.
TCTGGAACGGTTCCCCGTCGAGGTGGTACCAAATCGGGGCTTCCGGCAGTATGTCAAGCGTGCTTGTGCGATGCATGGTAACTCCCGGAACGCGCTCGATCGTGCCTGCAAACAACTTCCAGGCCTGCAGGATGCCCCTCATCAGCGTCATGTCCTGCACGATGCACACTTCAAAAAATCCGTCGTCCGGCACGGCCCGTGGGGCAATTCGCGCCCCGTTGCCGTACTCCCGCGTATTGGCGACGGCCAGAAGGAACGGTCGGGCAAAAAGGTCCTTGTCATTCAGCCGGACGTGCATCGGTACAGGAGTATAGCGGTTGTAAGACGTGATCGATAGCAGAACGTAACGCAGAAATCCGCGGTGCCTTCCGGTAGAGTTGAATAAGTGAGCAATGAATGCGTCGTATCCGGTCCCGGCAAACCCAAAAAACAGGCGTCGGTTCTCACCATCGATCACTTCTCCGACGTCGATCTGTCGGTAAGCACCACCTGCCATGAGCCGTACGGCCTCCTCGTGGTCAAGCGGAACCGACAACCCACGAGCCAGTCCGTTCCCCGACCCATAGGGTACAACGGTCAACGCCGTCTGCGATCCGACCAGCCCTCTGGCTGTCTCGCTGGCGGTACCGTCCCCTCCAACCGCCGCCACGCAGTCAAAGCCTATCTGAGCGAAATGGCGTGCAATTTCCTCCGCATCACCGGGATTCTGCGTCAAATGGATCTCCACCGTCTGATCACCGTTGAATATGCGGGAACAGAATTCCTTGATTTCCCGGTATGCGCTGCGCCGGACCCCCGCGTGGGGATTGACGACGAACGCCACGCGACGAGGGCGGCCGCTGTCCGTCTCGGTCATGGTCGTCGTACGGTTTGAAGGTCGTCAAGAAGAAGGTCCTGATGCAGAATCATCGTAGCGCTTTCCTCATCGGGTTGGACGCGGCGCACGATCCCGCTTGGCGAAGCAACGAGGCTGCGGCCTTGCAGGTGGGAGCCAAAAATGGTGCCCACGGCGCAGCATTTGGCCACATAAGCGCCCGCGGTTCGTGCGCCTTGAACGAATATCTCCTGGTCCCGACCGTACTTCGTTTCAACGGTCTCCTCCTTGAACGGCGACGTGGTCGGGACGAACACAATATCGCAACCAAAACCTTTCATAGCAAGGAATGAATCCGGATATAAGACGTCCGCGCAGATCAGGAGGCCAACTCTGACGCCCCGCACATCAAAAGCCTTGAATTCCCTGCCCGGAGTCAGGCCGGACCGTATTTCCCCCCGAAACAGGTGGACCTTGGAGTAACGTGCGGCTTCCTCACCGCGGTCGAAGACATACGAGGTATTGAAATACTGGCGACCGACCTTTTCTACCACCGTTCCCCCGATGAGAACCGTATCCAACTCCGTCGACCACCTTCGGAGTTTGTCGAGGTTTTCCCCCAGCCGGGCCGCCTCTTCCCGGTGGTCGCGACGCTATTCGGTGACAAAGAAGTACTCCGGAAGGCATACGAAGTCCGGCTGCCTGGACCGGATGCCGCTCTTGTCCATCGCCGGAATGTCGCCAAGTAAGTGTTGCTGATACAGGGCGATACTGATCTTTCGGCTCATGAGATCACCAGACCGGACGCCCGGCGGTCAAGACAAAGACTCGTTCTGCTCCTGCTTCTTTCAGGGCCTTGCCGCAGGCGTTGGCTGTTGCGCCGGTGGTGATGAGGTCATCCACGACAATCCAGGAACCGCCACCGGCCGACCCTGACGTGCCGAAGACGTTTTCCATATTCCGGACGCGATCGCCGGCGGTTGCCATAGTCGTCTGCGACCTCGTGTTGGCCCGCCGCCGCAACATGTCCTCACGCACCGGGATACCGGTTCTCCGACCGATTGCGCGCGCCAGGAGGGCGGACTGGTTGTACCCCCGCTCGCGCAGCTTGATGGGATGGAGGGGCACGGGCACCATGCCCGCCGCCACTCTCATCCGATCATGATGGGTCACCACAGCCGCCAGATATTCGCCGATCTTGTCGGCCAGGCGGGTATAGCGACCGTATTTCAAGCTGTGTACGATCGCTTGAAATTCCCGGCTGTAGTAGAAGCCGCTGTGGACCTCCTCAATGTGGCTGCGCTCCACGATGCCCTCGACGACAGGCCCTCTAACCGGCTCAAGGGAGTTCCAGCAAGACGGACAAACAAGCGACTCTCCCCGCCCCATGGCAGTATCGCACACCACGCAAAGAGCGGGGAACACAAAGTCCCTCGCGTCCCCAATCCACGTTCGCAAAAAACTCATGTGCCAGATCGATCCAGTGGGAAGTTGGCTATGATGTCACGGGCTCGCAACCGTACCTGTCGAGGCCACTGTTATAAACAATAACATACAATAATGTGACCCTTTGTTGACAAAATCCGATCTGCTTTTGCAAAATATAATATCATAAGTCAGTTTATTTAATGTAATGCTTGAATTACTATGTATAGATCCGCTATACACTAGATGGTTTTGTCCCTCCATGATAGGAGGAGGTCGGGTAGTACTCTCACAAACTTCGATCTCGGCATGACGTCATCACAGCCAGATACTGCTGCAGCTTCCGCAAGATGTTCTTGTGTATGCGACAGAAAACCGACCACAGTAGGCGATGGAATGCGGGATTTCAGCAGCTCAACCAGCTCAAGGGGATCGAACGTCACAGCGTTCAAGTCGACAACAACAAGCCCTGCCCCCGCTATCTTTCTTACACCGGAACCCGTGACATTTCGGTGGGACAGGCCCAGGGACTTCGCCGTGGAGCCGATCTTTGTAGCGAAAATCAGATCGTCAACGCAGGAAATAACCTCGGGGGAAGAGGTCTCACGGCTCATGGCGTACCGTTCTTGCCCTGAGCGGCTACCGGAACATAGAATCGGAATTCACTCCCTTTTCCCACCTCGCTGTCGACCCAGATTCGTCCCCCATGGGCCTCGACCGCGAGTTTGCAGAACGTCAAACCCAGGCCGCGATCCGTCTTCAGCCCCAGCTTCTTAAGGTCTGCTTGAGCGAATTTCTCGAATATCTTCTCCCGATACTCGGCCGGTACCCCCTCCCCTTCATCTTTGACACTGATCTGGGCTCCAGGTATGGATGGATCATAGGACGCTCGAAGCCAGATTCTACCGTTTTTCATGCTGTGCTTCACCGCATTGTGCAGAAGATTGGCAACGACGCGATGAATGAGGTCCTTGTCGGCCTCCATTGGCGGCATTCTCTCTTCTATTTCTACACAGGCTCGGATGTTGTTCTTCGCCATCATGGGAGATAGCTCGTTCATATTCGCGTCGAACAGCTCGGAGATGTAGAAATGCTCCTTCCTCAGCTGTACTTTATTCTCCTCCATGCGGCTGATGTCAAGCATGTCCGTGATCATCTTGAGCATGGTCATTGAACTCTCCTCAATCTTCCTGACGATGGTGCGATGCTTGTCGCTCATACCGTCCATGGGCGAAGCAAGGAGTTCTGTGCAACCCATGATACCCGTGAGTGGATTCTTCAGATCGTGAACAACCATCTGTGTCAATGAATCCCTAAGACCTTGTAATTCCTCAAGTTTCTTGTTCTTTTCTTCAAGTTGCACCTTGTGCTCCGCCAGTTCGTCGTGCAGGGACTTGATCCGGAGTTGGGAGCGCAACCGGGCTATCAACTCAAGGTTGTTGATGGGTTTCGGCAGGAAATCGTCCGCGCCGGAATCGAGAGCCTTCACTTCATCTTCGACGCTGTGCAGCGCCGTCACCATAATGACCGGCAGCAACCGTGTCTTTGGATTTTCTCGCAGGTGTCGGCACACTTCAAAGCCGTCCATTTCAGGCATCATCGCATCCAGTAAGACAATGTCGGGCATTTGCGATTCGATCATCCGGAGAGCAACGAGACCCCTGTCGGCGGACTCTACCGCATAACCCTTTCGCCGCAAGAATGTCGACAGGAACCGAACATTGAGTTCCTCATCATCGACGACCAATACTCGATGTGCCTTGTCCGTCATGCTGCCCAACAGTACGGCTTGAATAGTGCAAATCTCCAGTAGTTTAACAAAGTATCAGCCTATTGTCAAACCGGTTGAAAATGCGCGAGGGATCAGAGTCCAAAGGGCCGGTCTAGACGGATGCAATTGCCGCGAGGCCGCCAGGCACGCGCTGCCCACGGCACCGCATAAGATTCAGATTGCTTTTGACTTAGCACCTAAATATATTCTGCACATTTCCGGCAACCTGTGGGCATATTATGCTGAGAAAGTGGACGGTGGCCGGCTTCGGCTTGGTTGTAGTCGTCGTCCTTTTGGATCGGGTCGTTTTACCCTGGTATGTGGGACTCAACGACGAAATAGAGGTCCCGGACGTGGTCAACATGGATTTGACGGAGGCCGAACGGATGCTCCAACGTCGCGAACTGGAGGTTACCACGAAGTTACAGTATGAACCCGGCAAACGAAGAAACACCATTTTGAACCAGAGTCCGGAACCGCACGCCAGGGTCAAGGCCGGCCGCATCGTACATCTCGTCGTCAGCAACGATGAGCTGCTCGTCAGTGTACCCAGCGTTGTGCTCACGACGCTCCGTGATGCGGAGTTCACCCTTGAAAGCGTCGGACTTCGGGTTGGAGGGGTCGCCGAACGACCGACGACGGAGTATCCCGAGGGCATCGTGATTGACCAATCCGTGCAGCCGGGTGTAAAAATCCGTGCGGGTTCGACTGTCGACTTGATCCTCAGTGAGGCCGACGACACTTCGCAGGTGCGTGTTCCTCACCTGGTTGACCGCAGTCTGGCCGAGGCGAAGGTCATCATCGCCGACCACAAACTCCGGCTGGGCAAGGTGGAAAAGAAGTACGACGATCAGCTACTGCCGGGAACGGTCATACGACAGTCGCTGGACACGCTTGCGGTTGTTCCGCAGCGGACAGCCATTGACCTGATCGTGACGACGGCCAACAGGGAAGATCGGTGAAGTGAAACGGGTTTGTTTTGTCGTCGATTCGTTCATTTCCGATGGCGATGCGATGATCACCGGTCCGATGGTGCAAACCTATTTGCTCGGCAAGGAGTTGACTCGGCGAGGGTGGATCGTAACGTTCGTTGCCTACACCCGAGAGCAGACGACAGGCCCCGATGAGTTCGAAGGCCTCAGGATCTACTGGGTCCCATCCAGGCGATGGTTACCACTCTTGAGCTCATTCCGGATTCTCAGGCAACTCAATCGCGCGAATGCCGACTACTACTACCAGCGGGGCCGTGACATCCTCACAGGAATTTCAGCTTACTACTGTCGACGGAGAGGAAAGACCTTCATATGGGCATCGGCAGGCGAACGTGGTGTTGAGAAGAGCAAGTACCGCAGCCAACTGAGACGGAGAAACATACCGCTCTATCGCAGAATTCCATTGTGGCTTGAATCCGCCGTCAATGATCTTGTGTGTCATTACGGTATCAGCCATGCCGACCGGATTGTCGTTCAGACAGCCGTCCAGCAAAAGCGACTCAAGGAGTCCTTCGGAAGAGATTCCACTGTGATAAAATCCGGACATCCTTTGCCGGCGCGACCTGAGCGGGCACTACCTTTCAAGATCCTGTGGATCGGGAGTATCAAGAAGGTGAAACGTCCGGAGCTTTTTGTTAGATTGGCAGAGCTGTGCAGCGACCAGAAGTGCGCATTCTGGATGGCTGGTCAGATTGTAGACGGGAGGCTCAGGCCCCTTATCCATTCGGCCGTTGAACGTCTGCCCCGCTTCAAGTACCTAGGACCTGTGCCGTTCGAGTCCAGCCAGCAGGTGATTTCGAGCGCCCACGTGCTCGTTAATACTACAGACGATGGCTTCGAAGGACTCCCGAATGCTTTTGTGCAAGCATGGCTGGCAGGTACGGTGACTCTGAGCTTGCATTCCGACCCCGACGGCGTAATTTCGTGCGAGCGGTTGGGTGCAGTGAACAGCGACCTCACCGTCCTGGCGCAGGAGATCAAGAGACTTATGGAATCGCCCGAGTACTGGTCAGCACTCAGTGAGAATGCCGTCCAATATGCGACTCGAACTCACGCCATTCACCTCGTTGCTGCTCGTCTGGAATCCGTCATGTCGGCCCACGTTTCATGAGTGAAAGTGAGCCACCCGAGGAATGAATTAACCCGAAGGGATCGAGTGCCTTTCAGGACGTTTGGACCGAACGGTGGGGACCGATGAGCGTACCGTTATCTCTGCTTCTCTTTATCGCGGTTATCCTGTCCGCGTATTCGCTCGGCTCGAGGATAACAAGACTGAGCCTCCAGGAGTCCCCGATTCCACTGGTGCGGTGGCCGCTCAGCGTCTTCACGGGCCTGTTCCTGCAACTTTTTCTACTTAATATCTTATTGTATTTTATCGAGTTCCATACAGCTGCGTGGGTTACGTGTGTCCTCGGTTTTCTGGCATGGTTACATCGCTGTCAGCCACAGCAGCGGCCCACGGCCGAACCGTCCTGGACCAAGAAGCAGAGACAACTATTCGCAGCCGTTTCCGCCTTGTGGGTCATAGCTCTGCTCGCCGTTCACAGCGGCACGTACAAGTACGACGCCAATTACCACGAAGCATGGTCGCTTTCACTACAGAACGGCAATTTCCCGATGAAGTGGCCGTGGTATCCGGATTACTACATGGCATATCATCACGGCTACGATCTGCTGCTTGCGTATGTGCAGGAACTGACAGGGCTCTCATCCCTGAACTCTCACAGGCCCGTCTATGTCGTATTGAGTTTTGGACTCTGGTGCCTCTTGTTCGGGATGGTGTTTCGGTACACGAACCGTTTTCATGTAGCCTTCTGGGGTTTGCTGTTCTTTTTCTGCCTTTCTCCGACCGCGATTTGGGATACGCTGCGGATGGCGCTGTCCTTCCCGCAACACACCGGGGATACCGGATCGTTGGTTCAATACGCCAGCCGAGTATTCAGACTCAAGGAGTTTGATTTGCCAGCCTTTCTTGGGCAATCCATGCACCACGCGGTTCTGATGAAATACCCGATTGCATTCAGTCTGATTTTTCTGTTCCTGGAGTATTCAGCGTCACGCGTGCGAAGTCTGCCTTGGTTCGGAATACTCTTCGTACCGATCCTCTGCTACCTGGCGCTCTGCGACGAGCCGCTCTTCGGCCTGTTGTGCCTGTCAACCGCCTACCTCATATGGAGGTCAGACAGAACGGCAATCGACCGCGGCCGGCAGGCCAGACACCTGTTCGTTCTTTTCGGAATCACCGCTGTCATCGTTGTTTTTCAGGGAGGACTCGTCACGGCCAAGCTGTTCTACGCAGACCGCCTCACTCCGGCCGGCAGCCCACTGGAAGGCGGCACGTCGCTCAGACTGGCCGGTCTCGACCACCTCGTGCACGTCGCGTCGAGCTTTAACTTCATCCTGAGCGCCGTTCTGGCAGCTGTTGTTTCTGTTGTCCCGGTATCGAGGCTCGCACGCGATTACTCCACTGATTTTCGGCGATTCTGGATGCTGCTGGCCTTGGTTCTACTCGGAGGCCTGTGCGCAGTACTGGCACTCACGCTGGGATCCTACGAGAAGAACCTGGTCCGGGCATTCAACGTACCTCTGATCGGACTTATGATCGGGTCCCTGGCAGGATGGGTCCTGCCTTTCGTCCGGCGGAACATACAGAAACCTCTTCCTGTCGTGATGGTTGTCTTTTTTTGTACGAGCAGTTTTGTGTGGATCCTCGCAGGCACCGTCCTTTCGGCGCGGTATTTTTTCAGTCAGGAGAGGAGCAACAAGGAAAGGGAGCTTGAATTCGCGCAGTGGTATCGCCGTCAGACGAATCCCCACGGGATTTCCTTTGGAGTCAATCCCGGATTCTCTCCGCTCGAGCCGGGCACGTACGTCATCGACGCCCGGTACACAGGAAGATTCACCTTCGGCGGCAGTCCATGGCGCGATCCCGATATGATCGCAGACTATGAGGACTATGTGAGAGCCAGAAAAAAGGTTGAGCCGGAGTTCCTTCGAACGCACAAGATCGCGTACGTGGTCTGTCCGGCCGGCGTGGACAGCGCGAATGCTCATGTCCTGAGCGACTCCACGCTTTTTGAGGAGATAGCGGACAATCCGTACAGAGATTACAAACGCGTGTTCAAGGTTCTCAGCGCAGGTTCCCCGTCCCCATGATACGCGCAAACTGTTTGAAATTGCGTTCGGATCTTGTTACTATGGGATCGTATTACGCAGCATGCTTCATGAAACATTACCGATGGATTCCTCAATGAAGGGCATTGTTCTCGCCGGGGGGGCAGGAAGCCGGCTCTATCCCATCAGCCGCGTCTATAGCAAGCAGCTGATGTATCTGTACAACAAACCGATGATCTATTATCCCCTCTCGACCTTGATTCTGGGAGGCATCCGGGACATACTGATCATTACGACCCCGGATGACTTGGCGTCCTTTCAGAAATTATTGGGAGACGGCTCGGGACTGGGCCTGAGCCTGGATTACGCTCCCCAACCGCGGCCGGAGGGACTGGCCCAGGCGTTCCTCATCGGCGAGCGCTTCATCGGAAGCGATTCGGTGACGCTCATTCTGGGAGACAATTTGTTCCACGGCTCGCTGGACTTTTTCAAGCGGGCATTGCATAACTCTACCCCGGGCGCTACGATCTTTGGGTACGTCGTGCACGATCCCCAGCGTTACGGCGTGGTCGAGTTCGGCCCGGACGGACAGGTGATTTCCATCGAGGAGAAACCTATAGCCCCAAAGTCCAACTACGCCGTGCCTGGCCTTTATGTGTATGATAATCAGGTTGTTACTATCGCGAGATCGTTGCGGCCTTCGGCTCGGGGAGAACTCGAGATAACCGATCTGAACCGCCGGTACCTGGAACGGAAGCAGTTGCGCGTCGAGCGAATCGGGCGGGGCGTGGCATGGCTGGACACCGGGACGCCTCAGGCGCTCCTGGAAGCCAACAATTTCATCGGTTCGGTGGAACAGCGGCAGGGGCTGATGATCGGATGCATCGAAGAAGCGGCGTTGCGGATGGGGTTTGTGCACCCTGACCAATTCCAGGAGACATTGAACCGCTATCCGGATTGCACCTACCGCGACTACCTCAAGAGAGTTTTGCAGGACTTTGAACACACCCATTGAATACTCCGTGCTCGTTCCGGTGTACAACTCCGAGCGAACCCTGGAGCCGCTCGTGATGCGCACCGTATCGATGTTCCGCGAGCGGGGCAGGCCGTTCGAACTGGTCCTGGTCGAAGACCACGGCACGGACCGCAGCTGGGACATCGTTTGCGAACTGAAGACACGCTTTCCGCAGTTGATAACGGCCGTCCGCCTGGCCAGGAACTTCGGCCAGCACAATGCATTGCTGTGCGGGTTCGCGTATTGCCGCGGCCGGTTCGTAATCACCATCGACGACGACCTTCAAATACCGCCCGAAGAAATCCCGAAACTTCTCGCCTGCCAGGTAGAAACGAATGCCGACGTCGTTTACGGTGTGTATGAACGAAAGAAGCATCACTGGTGGCGCAATATAGGCAGTTCCGCCGTCCAGCGGGTTTTCCGCATGGTCTTTTCAACACGCGGCGACATCACTTCTTTCCGTCTGATTCGATCGCGGGTGGTCGAGCAGGTTCGGCAACATGACCAGAGCTTCGTCTTTGTCGACGGTCTGCTCCATTGGTACACCGCTTCGATTGCACGTACTACGGTTGAACACATAGACCGGCAGTCCGGTCGTTCCGGATACAGTCTGCCAAAACTGCTTCGCCTGGCTAATAACCTGCTCTTCAATTTCACGACTTTTCCCCTGCGATTTGTGACAATAATCGGCTTGACCATATCGGTGCTGAGCTTTCTTGCAGGCTTCCTGTTCGTTCTCAGGAAGGTCCTGTATGACGTTCCGGTTGGGTACACGTCGATCATTGTGTCCACGTTTTTCATGGGAGGAGTGGTTCTGCTCCTGGTAGGGTTTGTGGGCGAGTATATCGGTCGCCTGTATGCTCTGCAAAACCATAAGCCGCCTTTCGCTATTCAGAGTGTCCTAACACGGGAGGAAACGGGAACATGAATGATCTAAGCTATTCGGAACTGGAGAGTCGACGATTTGGTCTGCGGGTGTTCCGCGGCCATCTGCAAGAGATTCGTGACAAGGACTTGTTGTCCTTTCTGGTAAAGGAACGGGCGGACGTCGTCATCTTCCGGATTCCAGCAGAGGAGCGCGCTCAACTGCAACGTCTGGACCGAATGGGGTTCCCCTATCTGATCGCCGACGATCTGGTCTATTACACGGCTGATCTTGCGAAATGGAAACCGGCCGACCTTCGAAACACGGACATGGAATTCAGGCCCTGTACGCCGGTGGACGAGGAGACGCTCAACGGTCTGGTAGCCGAAATATTCGTCAACTACACAAACCACTACCACGCCAACCCTTTCCTCGACAAGAAAGACATCCTGGAGGGATACAAGGAGTGGGCTCGCAACCATATCGCTGCGTCGCATCCGGACAAGATGACATGGCTGGTCTATCGCGGTGGGCATGCCATCGCTTTTGCCACGTGTGCCTTCCATGAAGCCGGCTGCGAAGGCGTCCTGTACGGGGTCAAGGCAGAGCATTCCGGCGGAGGCGTCTACGGTGATCTTATTCGATTCACCCAGCGCTATTTTAGGGATCAGGGCATGACGACGATGAAGGTATCCACTCAGGTCCAGAATTACGCCGTCCAGAAGGTATGGGCCAGGGAAGGTTTTTACCTGAGCCATTCGTACATCACCGTTCATATCAACCCGTTGCTCAGCGCGACCCGTGTACCGATCCATGTACTCGACTACACGGTGACCGAGCAAGACATCGAACTTAGCGCACAGGCCAGCGGCGACCGGAACCCACTTCACTTCGACTCCGGTTTCGCCAAGAGCCAGGGATTCGCGGACCGATTTGCCCACGGGCTCGTAGCCAATGGAATCATTTCGAAGTATGCGGGAATGGTGTATCCCGGATCCGGGACCCTGTTCATGGGTTTCACGTACCGGTTCTTCAAACCGATGATCATCCACCAACGGTACCGATTCGAATTTACCGTACCGTTTGAGAACCGCCAAAGTGGTTTCTACAAATCGGTCGTCAAAGTGCTCGACGCCCAGGGTTCTTTGTGCCTTGTGGCGTATCTTGATCTGTACAAGAAGTCGTGATTCGCAGTAGAAGTTCCTGGAACGACTATGAGCATACCCTTCAACAAGCCCTTCATCATAGGCCGGGAACTGGACTACATTCTTGAGGCCGTGCGGTCCGGCAAGATATCCGGCGACGGGCCGTTTACGAAGAAGTGTCATGAATTTTTCGAGAGGAGGTACGGGTTCTCGAAATCCCTCCTCACCACGTCGTGCACCGATGCGCTGGAGATGGCGGCAATCCTCATCGACACGCGGCCGGGGGACGAGATCATCGTGCCGTCCTTCACCTTCGTTTCGACGGCTAATGCGTTTGTCCTGCGAGGCGCGCGGATAGTGTTCGCCGACAGCGAAGCGGCCACCCCCAACATAGATGTGAAGCAAATCGAGTCTTTGATCACCGCTCGAACCAGAGCCATCGTGGTCGTCCACTACGCGGGGGTGGCGTGCGACATGGATGCCGTGATGGACATTGCCCGTCGGCACGATCTGTTCGTCATCGAAGACGCCGCGCAGGCCATCGATGCGTACTACAAGAACCGCCCGCTCGGTTCCATCGGGCACCTCGCCGCCTTCTCGTTTCACGAAACGAAGAACGTCATTTCCGGTGAGGGGGGCATGTTGGTCGTCAACGACGACCGCTTCCTGAAACGGGCGGAGATCATCCGGGAAAAGGGCACGAACCGCTCCGCTTTTTTCCGCGGCGAGATCGACAAGTACGGCTGGGTGGATATCGGCT
>JBBIJR010000031.1:36105-37943 GCA_037445875.1 Bacteroidota bacterium
ATCGCGGCGTTCCTGTACGCCCAGCTGGAGCACCTCGACGAGATACAACAAAGGCGAAAGAAGATCTGGTCCGACTATCGGGATCGGCTGGAGCCTCTGGCCGCGCGGGGACGCTTGATGCTCCCTCAGCTGCCGGACTATGCCACCAACAACGCGCACATGTTCTATATCGTCTGCGAGAACGGCGAACGGCGGACGCGGACCATAGACGTCCTGAGGGAATCCGGCATTCATGCCGTTTTTCATTATCAGAGCCTGCATGCGTCCCCCTTTTATGCAAGCCGGCATGACGGACGAAGACTCCCCCAGGCCGACCGATACACCGAATGCCTTCTCCGCCTGCCGATGTTCTATGATCTCAGGGAGAGTGATATCGAGTTTGTGTCCGAGACCATCCACCGGGCGCTGGTGTAGGGGGCTGTCGGTCCACTTGATACACGAGACCACAATGAAGGGGTGCTTCCAGAAATGGTTGATGATAGGAGGCGGAACGCTGCTCGGATTTGTCCTTGGCCTCCTCGCTTATTCCTACATCGTGGTTTACCCGTATTGCGGAAACAAGAAGCTGGACATCACCGGGGATTTCACCATAGTGGATGACGACGAGATTGGTTTTGTGGCTCCGTCCCGAGGCCACACGGTAAGACATCACCTTGACTCAGGGTTGAAATACTTTCTTTTCACCGACGAGAGAGGTGCCAGGGTCAGCCACGGCCATGATGCCGATTCTAGGTCTGCAGACATCGTAACGATCGGATGTTCTTTTTCCTGGGGACACGGAATCGAAAACGACTCGACTTACTCAAGCCGCTTAGAGACTAAGACAGGCTTGAGTGTATGCAATTTGAGTCTGGGTAGCTACGGCACCGTCCAGTCCTTGCTCCGACTACGACGAAACCTCGATCTCGCGCCCTCGATCGTCATTTACGGATTCATTGCCGATCATGTCCGAAGAAATCTTTCGCCCTGTGCTCCAAACTATTCTCCGTTGTGCCTGTCAACGCCGTTTGTAGCCTTTGACGACGACAACAACCCCTATATTCATCCCCCGACACACCCTCGATCCGTTGAGCTAAACAGAAGATTCTATCGAGAAGTGACCAGCCGCTCGTTCAGCTTCTCGCATCTCTGGTGGGGCATGAGATTAATCCATTCCCGGATGTTCATAAGGCAGGCAAGGACGGATTCCGTAGCTCGTTTTGTCAGCATGAAGTATCTCATTCGACAACTCCAGGAACTTACGGTATCAATCCGTGCTCAGCTGATCGTTGTGTATATTCCAGCACTGGACCAAGATACTACAGCCCCACCACCGCGCGAACTGGTTGCTGCGCTTGTTCCGTCCATCATTTTCGTTGACATGGCGGAGCCCGTCAGGAAATACTACCTCAACCACGACCGGCCCCTGCATCTGGGAATGGACAAACATCCTAACAGCACCGCACACGCCTTGATCGCAGATGAACTTGCCCGTGCTGTGAACGATGTAAGGAACGGCGATCGGGCCAGGTGAGACGGCAGAGAGTAAACCACATGATGGGCAGAAGGGATTGACCGGAAAGCGAAGTCGGGCAAGGAAGTATCTTTCCTTCTTCTATGAATTCGGGCCGGAGGTGGACTTGCTGAAATCGTCGAACGTATTCGCGCACCGCATCGACCAACATAATGTGCGGTCTTGGTTGCAGATTCTTGAAGCTCTACAGGCGGTCGTGTCCAGATGGGCAGTGCCAGGTTTGTTATGCCTGGTACTGGCGTACTACATCAAGACGTATGTCGAGAATGTTGGCCAGGTGTTTCCATACTACAATGATGAGCTAATCTACCATATTGAGGCAAGG
>JBBIJR010000032.1:0-3952 GCA_037445875.1 Bacteroidota bacterium
CTTCTCTTCATTGGTGTTGAGCAGATTGTGCTCGACGAGGATGCTGCGGGCCAGCCGGGCCGTTTCGACGCCGGAATCGATCAGCGCGATCTCGCGCCTCATCACGCGGTCCATCGTCGCATGGATCGTCGGCGCCAGCAGCGGATAATGCGTGCATCCCATCACCAGCGTGTCGATGCCCGTGCCTTCGAAATATTTCAGGTACTCCTCACTGACCTCCGACGTAATACGGCGGTCCGTCCATCCCTCCTCGGCCAGCGGAACAAACAACGGACAGGCTTTGGAGAACACTTCGATATGAGGGTCCATGCCGTGGATCGTTTTCGGGTACGTCAGACTGTTGACGGTGGTGTGCGTGCCAATCACTCCGATGCGCTTACTCACGGAGCGCTGGACGGCCGCGGACGAACCGGGTTCGATGACGCCGACCACCGGAATGCGGAACATCCCGGCCACAAAATCGAGGGCGACGGAACTCGCGGTGTTGCACGCGATCACGATCATCTTAGCGTCGTGTTCGAGCAGAAAAAGGCAGCTCTGGAGCGTAAACGCCTTGATCGTTCGGTCGGATTTTGTTCCGTACGGCACACGGGCCGTGTCGCCGAGATAGATAATCGGTTCGTACGGCAGCTGGCGCATGAGTTCTTTCACTACGGTCAGCCCGCCGATCCCGGAGTCGAACACGCCGATCGGCTTGCGGTTGGCAGGATCCCGATCGTTCGAAGCACGCTGCACAGCGGGCGTCGGCTGATGGACGGAACGCATCATGATTGCTCTCTCACTTCCTGCACGTTGATGTCCAATTCCTTGAGCTTCTGCTGGAGGTACTGCCGCTTCATGCCGAGCCGCGCGGCCGTCTGGCTGATGTTCCAGTCGTTGATCTTCATGGCGTCGAGGAGGAACTCCCGCTCAAACGCCCGTACGACGCGCTGTTTGACGTCCTGAAAGGACACGTCCCCTTTTTCGAGCACCTCGCGTACGCCAACGGGTGTATAGCCGCTGCGGGAGACTTCCTGCGGCAGCAGGTCGGCGGTGATTTCTTCGCCCGAACTGAGCACCACGCAGCGCTCCACCACGTTGATCAGCTCCCGCACGTTGCCGGGCCAGTCGTATTCGACCATCCGTTTCATCGCGTCGGGGGAAAACCGGCTCACCGGGATTCCGTGCTTGAGGGCAAAGAGGTCGAGAAAGTATTTGGCCAGGGCCACCACGTCGCCGTTGCGCTGGCGAAGAGGTGGCAGATTGATCTCGACGACGTTGATGCGGTAATACAGGTCTTCGCGGAAGCGTCCCTCGCGGATCTCTTTTTGCAGGTCCTTATGCGTGGCACTCAGAATGCGCACGTCCACCTCGATCGATTCCGTGCCGCCGACACGTTCGAACCGGCGTTCCTGGAGCACCCGAAGCACTTTCGACTGTGTGTCCAGGGTCATGTCGCCGATCTCGTCCAGGAAGATCGTTCCCCGGTGCGCCAGTTCGAACCGGCCCTGCCGCGACGATACGGCGCCGGTGAACGCACCTTTTTCATAGCCGAACAATTCGCTCTCGATCAGCTCCCGGGGCAGCGCGGCGCAGTTGAGCGAGATAAACGGCTTTTCCTTTCGGCTGCTCAGATCGTGGATCGTTCGGGCGACCAGTTCCTTGCCCGTGCCGCTTTCGCCGCGGATCAACACGGTCACGTTATTCCTGCTGACCTTGTCCACGAGGTCGTACACCGTCTGCATGGCCCGGCTCTCCCCGACGAATTGGCCGAACCCCCGCCTCATCAGCAGTTCCTGCTTCAGCCGCACGTTCTCCCGACTCAGCCGCACGTGGTCCGCCGCATGGGACACCATGGCTCGCAGTTCCTCGATGTCGTACGGTTTGGCAATATAATTGAACGCGCCGGACTTGATCGCTTCCACGGCGAGACGTTCCGACCCGTGGGCCGTGATGACGATCACCGGAGACTCGATCTTGCGTTCCCGGAGCGTGCGCAGGAACTCGATCCCGTTCATACCGGGCATCGTGACGTCCGTGATGATGACGTCGTATTCGTGGCTGTGGAGAAGCGTGGACGCGGAGACCGCGTCTTCGGCTTCGGTGAGACGGTAGCCTTCCGGCTTGAGCGCCTTGACCATGCCGTAGCGAGCGGCTTTCTCATCGTCCACGATCAGCACGCGGATCGGGTCCGGCGTCGTCGGGGTGGGTTCGCTCATCAGAGTACGCCGTTTGTTAAGGGAATGTACACTTCAAAGGATGTACCGGAGGCTTCCCGACTGCGCACTACGAGCCGGCCGTGCAGGGATTCCACCTTGTTCTTGACGATGGAGAGGCCGAGTCCGGTGCCGAACGATTTTGTGGTGTAGAACGGTTTGAAGATCTCCGGAAGCCGCTCTAAAGGGATCCCCGAACCGCTGTCGGCGATCACGAACTTGATAAAATCCCGCGATTCCGGTTCCGGGCATCGGTCCGGCTGCGGCCGCTCGAGCCGCTCGATGCCCGAAGCGTGGAAAGGTTCCCTTCGCCACTCCGAGTACATTTCGATTCCGTCGTAAGGGAACCACCGATCGGACACCAGGACGGATTCCTGCTGGCTGGCATCAAAGGGGCACTGGGCAGCACTAACGTAACACCCGTGAATGTACAGTCTGCCGCCCGTTTCCATGGACTGAATGCCGTTAAGGATAAGATTAAAAATGATCTCTTTCAAGTCTCCCTGCCGCGACCTGACGAGCAGCGGCCGGTGAGCGTAATGGACGAACGGTTTCACGTTCTTGCTGCGCATCTCCTGCCGGAGGATCGTCAGGATGGTGTCCACGATCCGGATGACGTCGATCTCATGCGCCTCGCTCTGGTCGGGACGCGCAAACTTGAGCAGTTGATCGACGACCGCCGAGAGCCGGTTGATCTCGTCGGAAACGACCTCCAGATCCTGCAGTTCCGTGCGCGGACCGTGCGACCGCTTCTTTTCGTCGTGCATCGACTGCACGATGCTCTTGATCGAGCTCAGCGGATTTTTCACCTCGTGGGCGATGCTTGTGGCCAGGAGTCCCAGCGACGACAGTTTGTCAGCCTGGTACATCCTCGTCTCGAGTTCGATGCGGCGCTGCATGAGCTCGATGTTCTCGATGGCCAGCGCGATCTGACTCGAAAGCGTCAGCAGCAGTTCCTTTTCCTCGTAACTGAAATCCTCGTGCGTTTTCTTCTTGCCCAGCGCCAGCAGCCCGACGATCTCGTTCTCCAGCATGATCCCCACGTAGATCTGGTAGGGAATCTCCGCCGTGCGCATCAAAAAGATCGGCCGCTTCCGGGCCTCGTAGACCCCGTTGGACCCCAGCACGCTCGAAAGAACCCTGGGAAGGTCGATCTCCTTGATGTCGCCGAAGCGCTGCGTGATCGAAAACGTGTCGCCGTTTCCGGACACCTGCTTGGAAAGCAGAAACAGGGCGGCCTCCTCCACGTTGAGCGTCTCGCGGATCATCTGCTGCGTCGTGCGCGCCAGGTCCGCCACGTGTGCGGAATTGACGATGCGTTCACTCAGGCGCCGAATGACCGACTGGTACAAGTACCGCTGGTTGAGCGCGTAATACCCCGCCACTTTTCGAATGAAATACTTCACCGGCTCGTACAATATGAAAATCAGCGAAGCCGCCAGAATCTCCAGCATCTCGATGTCCAGCTCCGGATTTTCCTCGCCCAGTTTACGGAGGCTCTTGATGGACATGATGAAAATGACGAGGAACGCACCGGCCAGGGTGACCACGGTGAAGCGGCGGCGAGCCACGCTGGAAAAGAAGGGATACCGGAACAGAAGATAGATCAGCACCGCGGTGGGAACGATGGCGGAGACGCGAATCAGATTCTTCATCGCCTTGTCCAGAATCACGTTGCCCGTTCCGCCGAAGAAATAGAAATACACGAGCAGGCCGGCAATCAAGAGCACGCCATATTCTAAGTGTAGCTTCACGGT